>JAQGKJ010000740.1 GCA_028290165.1 Bradyrhizobium sp.
CCCGAGCCCCCGCGCAAGAGGGGATCTTCGCGATACTCCCGGAAATCAGGGGTAGGGAGGAGAGTCTGCGCCGGCCTATTCTGTGGCGATAGTGGGGCTGATATGGTTACCAATTCCCTTCGGGCAATCGGCCGAAGGTTGGACGGAAGATGAAATTGCGGTCATGGTCAGCGCGGCCAAAGCCAGCGGGAGGGCCGCAAAGTCCGCTCCGACGGGAATTCGCGGTATCTTAACACCGTAAATGCGAGTTAACTGTGCCTCTGGAGGCGGTAGGCGCTCTGCGTCTGCAGCCGAGAGATCGACGACCAGCCCCACGATCGCCTCCTCAATGAACTCGCAGCGCCGGATGCCTAACCCACGAATCTCCATCAGACCGGCCAATTCGCGGACCGGGCTGACCACAATTTTTCCGTCACGTGTGTCGAGATGGACACGGTCATCGCCGACCAGCACGGCCTGAGGAATTTGTCCCGCGCGTCCGGCAAGGATGAGGTCGAAGGCGAGACGCGATTTGCCGGCTCCTGACGGCCCGCGGATCAAGACAGCACGATTTCCCACCAGCACAGCCGAAGCGTGGACGCTCGCGGCCCCGGCGCTTGTCATGGCGCGGGCAGCCTGACCACGAAGCGTGCGCCTGCCACGGTAGCCTCGCCGTCGGCACTGAGCGGACTTGCGCGGTTCTCCGCCCAGATCCGTCCGCCATGCGCCTCGATGATCTGCTTCGAGATCGACAGCCCGAGTCCGGAATTCTGTCCAAAACCCTGATGCGGCCGGTCGGTGTAAAAGCGCTCGAAGATCTTCTCCAGCGCATCCTCGCGAATCCCCGGCCCCTCGTCATCGATGACGATTTCGATTTCGGATCTGACGCGGCGGCAGACGATGCGCACTTTGCTGCCGGCGCTGGAAAACGACTGGGCGTTGACCAGGAGGTTGGAGATCACCTGTCCAAGCCGCGAATCATGGCCCGGCACCGAGAACGTGTCGGTAGGGCTGCGGCCCTCGAAACGGGCTTCTACGGCGATGTCGTTGCCGAGCCGGGTTTCGTTGGCGACCGCGGTCAGCGTCGTGAGCAGGCGGCGAAGATCGACCGGCGCCAGATCCTGCCGCTGCAGTTCGGCATCGAGGCGGCTGGCATCGGAAATGTCGGAGATCAGCCGGTCGAGCCGCTTGACGTCGTGCTCGATCACCGAGAGCAGCCGCGAGCGGCTGTTCTCGTTCCGCGCCAGCGGCAGCGTTTCGACCGCAGAGCGCAGCGAAGTCAGCGGGTTCTTCAATTCATGGGCAACGTCGGCGGCAAACATCTCGATCGCCTCGATGCGGTTATAGAGCGCCTCCGTCATGTCGCGCAGCGCACCGGAGAGATGTCCGATCTCGTCGCGGCGGCGGGTGAAATCGGGAATTTCGACGCGGGTCCGGATCCGGCGGCGGACCCGCTCGGCGCTGTCGGCGAGCCTTCGCACCGGGCCCGCAATGGTGCTCGCCAGCAGCAATGACAGCATGATCATGACCGCGGAAGCGACGCCGCCGACCTTCAAGATCGCCAGCCGCTCGGATGTCACCATCTGGTCGATGTCGTCGCCCTGGGTCGAAAGCATCAAGGCGCCATGGATCGAGCGACCGCGCTGCACGGGCACGGCAACCGACACGATCACCTCGCCACGCTGGTTGACGCGCACCATGCTGCGCTTCTGCCCCTTCAGCGAGTCCGCGACCTCCTCGTAGCCGCTGCCGTTCTCAGGTCCCAGTTCGCGATAGAGCGGAAGGTCGCCGCGGTTGAGCCAGGTGCGGATCGCGATCATCGCGCGTCCGGCGATGCCCGGCTTCTCCGAAGACGGCGGCGGCAGCTCGAAGCGCAGCACATTCTCGAGATTGCGGCTGTCGAGGATCAACCCGCCGTCGCGGTCGAAAATACGCGCCCGGGTCTTGGTCGGCGAAATCAGCGTTTTCAATACCGGCGCGACGCGCTCCGGATTGATCGGGAAAACCAGCCCGGAATATTCGTCCGGCGCGCCGTAGGTTTCGCCGGGCTTCAGATCGAGCAGCCGGTCGGGATCGATGGTGATGGTGTTGGTCTCGACGGTGGCTGACGCCGCGATCGCACCGGCAATGATCTCGGCCTGCACCAGGAGGCTTTGCGCTCGCGCATCAATGAGGCCGGCGCGGAATTGCGAGAGATAGAGGATGCTCGCGACCAGCGCGACGAGCCCTGCGAGATTCAGGGAAACGATGCGGCGGGTGAGGCTGGAGAAGCTGAGCGCGAAGAAGAACTGCCCGGCGCGGCGCAACCAGCCGAGCGGCCGCTGCCAGCCCTGCACGGGCGAGCTTTCCACGGCAACGTTGTGGAGCGCGAGGGCCTGTGACGTGCCCTCGGCATTCAGGCCTGGATCAGGCTGCGTTCGATCAAGCAATGGCCAAAACTGCCGGTTGTTTCGATTGCGTCTTTCAGGATGCGCGTTTCCCTCAGGGTCCGCGTTGCCCTCCCATCCTACCCGAGATGCGCGGGGCCGTCAGTTAACAATGCACGCGTCAACCCCGACCAAATCAGGTCTCCTTGAAGCGGTAGCCGACGCCGTACAGGGTCTCGATCATCTCGAAATCGTCGTCCACGACCTTGAATTTCTTGCGCAGCCGCTTGATGTGGCTGTCGATGGTACGATCGTCGACATAGACCTGATCGTCATAGGCGGCGTCCATCAGGGCGTTGCGGCTTTTCACCACGCCGGGACGGGTGGCCAGCGCCTGCAGGATCAGGAATTCCGTCACCGTCAACGTGACCGGCTCGTTCTTCCAGGTGCAGGTGTGACGCTCCGGATCCATCCGTAACAGTCCGCGATCGAGCGCCTTGGCATCGGTTTCCTTCGGCACGGCGGTCGGATCCTTCGGCGCCGCGCGGCGCAGCACGGCCTTCACGCGCTCGACCAGGAGCCGCTGCGAGAACGGCTTGCGGATGAAATCGTCGGCGCCCATCTTGAGCCCGAACAATTCGTCGATTTCCTCGTCCTTGGAGGTGAGAAAGATCACCGGCAGATCAGATTTCTGCCGCAGCCTCCGCAACGTCTCCATGCCGTCCATGCGCGGCATCTTGATGTCGAGGATCGCAAGGTCCGGCGGTGAGGTGCGGAAGCCGTCGAGTGCGGAAGCGCCATCCGTGTAGGTCATGATGCGATAGCCTTCGGCCTCGAGCGCGATCGAGACGGAAGTGAGAATGTTGCGGTCGTCATCGACCAGGGCGATTGTGGGCATGAGCCTGCTTTCAGAAACGGTGGTGGCTGAAACGGCGAGCAATCCAGCGATGCGCCGCATATATGGGCTTCGAACTACGTCCAACGAGCAATGCAAGCTGGGCTGAAGTGTGACCGAGTTCCCGAATCCCTTAGCGAACCATAGGTTCGGAGCCTGTATAGAAGATTGGCCCGGCCACGAAAAGCCCTATTTTAGCAATGAGATGTGCGGATATGTGCTATGCAACCAACCGCTGATTTCGACCCTGCCCGTCTCGCCCGGTCGCTGTTGCGCCGCCGCCGGGAGGGGGCTTTGGCGACCCTGATGACCGGCAGCGGCGATCCCTATTGCTCGCTGGTTAATGTCGCAAGCCACCCCGATGGCTCGCCGATCCTGCTGATTTCCCGGCTGGCACTGCATACCAGGAACATCCTTGGCGATCCCAGGGTGTCGCTGATGCTTGACGAGCGGGCCGGGGGTGATCCCCTGGAGGGCTCGCGGATCATGCTGGCGGGCCGCGCCGAGGAGGCCAATGGCGATGATGCGCCAATCCTGCGGCAGCGGTACCTCAGCGCCCATCCATCCGCGGAAGCCTTTGTAGACTTTAAGGATTTCTCGTTCTTCCGGATCCGGCCAACAGGCGCCCATCTGGTGGCGGGGTTTGGGCGGATCGTCGACCTCACGCCTCAACAGTTCTTGACCGACATCTCCGATGCCGCAGCGCTGCTCGAGGCCGAGCCGGGGGCCATCGACCATATGAACGCGGATCACCGCGACGCGACTAACCTCTACGCGACCAGGCTGCTCGGCGCCGAGCCTGCGGACTGGCGCTGCACCGGCTGCGATCCCGACGGGATCGACTTGCAGGCCGGCGCCCAAGCCTTGCGGCTGGACTTTCCGGAACGGGTCACCGGGCCCGGAGAGTTGCGCAAGATGCTGGTCAGGCTGGCGGACGAGGCGCGGGCGAAGGCATAGCGAAGGCTCGCCGCCACGCAAGGAAGTGTAGGGCGAGCATGAAATCCGGCAATCGATTGGTTCTTACGGTGTGGTTGGCACTGGTCACCGGCGCTTGCCTCGGCGCGCCGGCATCCGCGCAGAAAAATGAGACGGCCGGGCTCAGCGCCAAAATCGCAGAGCTCAGCCGGGCCGGCAGATATTCCGAAGCGATACCGCTGGCGCAGCGCCAGCTGGAAAGTCTGGAGAAGACCTCTGGTCCATTCAATCGTGATGTCGCGGCGGCGCTGAACAATCTGGCGCTGCTCTATGGCGACCAGGGGCGCGATACCGAGGCCGAGCCGTTGTACAAGCGGTCGCTGGCAATCTTTGAGAAGGTGAATGGTCTCGACTCTCCCGAGATCGCGTCAGGCTTGAACAATCTGGCTGCGCTTTACCAGCGCCAGGAGCGCTATGCCGATGCCGAGCCGCTGTTCAAGCGGGCGCTGGCGATCCGCGAGAAGTCGCTTCCGCGCGATCATCCCGACCTCGGACAGTCCCTGAACAATCTGGCGACCCTCTACGAGAAGCAGGACCGCCATGCCGATTCCGAGCCGCTGTTCAAGCGAGCGCTGGCGATCTATGAGAAAGCGGCCGGTCCGGAGCATCCCGCGGTCGCGACGCTGCTGAACAATCTGGGCCAGGTCGACAAGGTCCAGGGCCGCTATGCCGACGCCGAGCCGCTGATCAAGCGGTCGCTTTCGATCCGCGAGAAAGTGCTCGGACGCGATCATCCCGATGTGGCGAGATCGCTGAACAATCTTGCGGACCTCTATGAAAGACAGGGCCGTTACGCCGACGCCGAACCGCTCTACCAGCGGGCGGCGGCGATCCGCGAGGGCGCGCTCGGTCCCGATCATCCCGATCTCGCAATATCGCTCAACAATCTTGCATCGCTCTATCAGACCGAGGGACACACCGCCGATGCCTTGCCGATCATGGAAAGAATGATCGGAAGCGGGCACGCGCAGATGCGTGTGGCGCTTCCGGTGTTATCAGCAGCGCAGCGCCAACAATTGATGTCGGCCGAAAAAGCATTGGATGATGCGCTCAATGCGGTCCAGCGCGGTACCCAATCATCGGCGGCTTCCGCCGTGAACCAGCTTTCGGTCCGGCTGGCGGCTGGCAACGATCGCCTTGCCGAACTGGTTCGCAGGGATCAGGACCTCGCCGCCGAGGCGGAGGCGCTGGACAAGGCGATTGTTGCGGCCGTCTCCAGGGAGCGCTCGAAGCGCGACGCCGCCTCCGAACAGCGCAGCAGGGACCGGCTTGGCGTTATTTCGACCGAGCGCGCGGGCTTGCAAAAAACCTTTGCGGCCGAATTCCCCGATTACGCCGCGTTGTCCAATCCCCTGCCGATGAAGGCTGCGGAGATTCAGGCGCTGTTGTCCGCCGATGAAGCGATGGTGCTGTTCGCGGTCGTCGATAAAGCGAGCTACGTCTTCGCGTTGACGCGCCAGAGTTTCGACTGGAAGCCGCTGCCGTTTGGCGCCGACGCTCTCTCGCAGAAGGTCGCCGCGTTTCGCCGCGGCCTGGACGTTGGCAGTGCGAGCGATGCGTCGGGTAAGGCCGGGTTGTTCGATCTCGCGCGGGCCTACGAGCTATATGCGGCGCTGCTGGGTCCGGTCGAGCCGCTGGTAAAGGACAAGCGCAGTCTTCTGGTCGTGCCTTCGGGCGCGCTGACGGCGCTGCCGTTTCATCTGCTGGTGACCGAGAAGCCTGCCGCCGCGATCGCGGAAAAAATCGATGGTTATCGCGAGGCCGCCTGGCTGCTCCGGCGTCAGGCGATCTCCGTGCTGCCGTCGATCGCCAGTCTGAAGGCGTTGCGGAGCTTTGCGCGCAAGGACCAGGGCATCAAACCGATGACCGGCTTCGGCGATCCCGTCTTCGACCCGTCGCAAGATGGCTCCGGAGAGAAACGCGCGCCCGGCATGACAAAATCCGCTTCCCGTAGCCTGGTGACTGCCGCCTACACCGATTTCTGGCAGGGGGCGGGCGTCGATCGCGCGAAACTCGCGCAAGCCTTGCCGCAGCTGCCGGATACATCAGACGAGCTGAACGCGGTCGCAAAAGACCTCGGTGTTGCCGCCTCCGATATCCATCTCGGTAGCGATGCCAGCGAAACAACCGTCAAGCGCGCCCCGCTCGCCGATTACGCCATTGTCTATTTCGCCACCCATGGTCTGGTCGCGGGCGACGTCAAGGGCCTCGCGGAGCCGTCGCTTGCGCTCAGCATTCCCAAACAACCTTCCGAGTTCGACGACGGCCTGCTCACATCAAGCGAAGTCGCACAGTTAAAACTCAACGCCGACTGGGTGGTGCTGTCCGCCTGCAACACGATCGCCGGCGACAAACCCGGCGCGGAAGCGCTGTCGGGCCTGGCGCGCGCGTTCTTTTATGCCGGAGCCCGCGCGCTGCTGGTCTCGCATTGGGCGGTCGATTCGGCAGCGGCGACCAGGCTCACGACTTCGACGTTCGATCTGCTCAAAACCAATCCGAAGCTCGGCCGCTCCGAGGCGCTGCGCCAGGCAATGCTCCGTTATCTCGACGATCCCTCATCCCCCAAAAACGCCTATCCGGCATTCTGGGGTCCGTTTGCGTTGATTGGCGAGGGAGCGGCGCGTACGGATTAGGGGTTGTGCGTCGCAACAAGGCGCCGCAAGCCAATCGCGACCGATCGTCGCGCCGTTTCCTGAATTGTGCCGATCAAGCCCCCGCGCTGCAGCAAGCGTTTGCGCGGAAAGCATGACTGCGCCATGGAATAAACCAAATATTACGGGATCGGCTTGGCAAGCCCGGCGTTCACCAATATAGGTCGCCGGACCGAGGCCGGCAGGCTATATTAACGGTCCACCGCGACAGAGGCGCGTTTAGCGGCATTTCGCGCTGGAGATACGCGGGTTCGAGGAGGAGTCTTCGGTGCAAGAGACGGGCGTGCATAACGGTGCCTTCGGTGCCGACAAATTCGGCTTAAAAAAACTGAAGAGGGTGCACTGGAACCTGGGAGCTCCGCAGCTCTATCAATATTCGCTGGCAGCTGGCGAGGCCGAGTTGTCCGCCGACGGCGCGTTGTGCGCCGACACCGGCGATTTCACGGGCCGCAGCCCGAAGGACAAGTTCACGGTCCGCGACGCCACCACCGACAAGAACATGTGGTGGGCCGGCAACCAGTCGATCACCGCAAAACAATTCGACGCGCTCTACACCGACTTCCTCAAGCATGCCGAAGGCATGACGCTGTTCGCGCAGGACCTCTATGGCGGCGCCGATCCGAGCTTCCAGATCAAGACCCGGGTCTACACCGAACTCGCCTGGCACTCGCTGTTCATCCGCACGCTCCTGATCCGGCCCGAGGCCTCGGCGCTCCGGGATTTCGTGCCCGAGCTCACCATCATCGACATGCCGAGCTTCAAGGCCGATCCGAAACGCCACGGCGTGCGCTCGGAGAACGTGGTCGCGATCGATTTCGCCCGCAAGATCGTCCTGATCGGCGGGTCTTATTATGCCGGCGAGATGAAGAAGTCGGTGTTCACGACGCTGAACTATTACCTGCCGACAAGGGGCGTGATGCCGATGCATTGCTCGGCCAACGTCGGTCCCGCCGACGATGCTGCGATCTTCTTTGGTCTCTCCGGCACCGGCAAGACGACGCTGTCGGCCGACCCAAAACGCACGCTGATCGGCGATGACGAGCACGGCTGGGGCAGGGACGGCATCTTCAACTTCGAGGGCGGCTGCTACGCCAAATGCATCAAGCTCTCCAAGGAAGCCGAGCCCGAGATCTATGCCGCCAGCAAGCGCTTCGGCGCCGTGCTGGAGAACGTGGTGCTCGACGAGGACACCAGGGAGCCGGATTTCGACGACGGCTCGAAAACCGAAAACACGCGCTCGGCCTATCCGCTCGATTTCATCCCCAACGCCTCGCGCACCGGCCGCGCCGGCCATCCGAAGAATGTCGTGATGCTGGCGGCGGATGCCTTCGGCGTGCTGCCGCCGATCGCCAAACTGTCGCCGGCACAGGCGATGTATCATTTCCTGTCCGGCTATACCGCCAAGGTGGCGGGCACCGAACGCGGGCTCGGCAAGGAGCCGCAGCCGGAATTTTCCACCTGCTTCGGCTCGCCGTTCCTCCCCCTCGACCCTTCCGTCTACGGCAACATGCTGCGCGAGCTGATCGCCCAGCACAACGTCGATTGCTGGCTGGTCAACACCGGCTGGACCGGCGGCAAATTCGGCACCGGCTCCAGGATGCCGATCAAGGTGACGCGCGCGCTGTTGAGCGCGGCGCTCGACGGCTCGCTGCGTAACGTCGAATTCCGCACCGACAAGTATTTCGGCTTTGCGGTGCCGACCGCGCTGCCGGGCGTGCCGCGTGAGATTCTCAACCCGGTCAACACCTGGAAGGACACGGCCGAATTCGACAAGACAGCGCGCGCGCTGGTCGGCATGTTCCAGAAGAATTTCGCCAAGTTCGAAGCCCAGGTCGATGCCGACGTCCGCGCCGCGGCGCCGGATCTCAAGCTCGCGGCTGAGTGAACAACGCTGTCATTCCGGAGCGCGTTGATCTTAAAGGGCAGCCGCGAGGCTGCCCTTTTCGATTCCACACTGGCTTTCTGTTTCAATATCTGTCTGAAAGACGTCCCTTAATCTTTGATTAACTGAATGCGCCTGTAGTGCCGGTCAAGGATGGATCGGCGCGGAGCCTTTAGCATGTCGGATATTTTCAGCGTTCTCCAGTCGGCATAC
>JAQGKJ010000559.1 GCA_028290165.1 Bradyrhizobium sp.
AAGGCGAAGGTCCAGCGACAGGGGTTTGCTCATGGGGGCTGGCCTCCATCACCAGCCCTCAGGATGAATCACGATTTGCTCCGCAAGGGAATCCCTTCCGATTCCGCCGGGTCGGAAAATGCTCTAGAGCTGCGTCATTGCGAGGAGCGAAGCGACGAAGCAATCCACTCTTTCTTTGTGCGGCGAAATGGATTGCTTCGCTTCGCTCGCAATGACGGACTCAAACATCGAAACGACCATATCGTCGTCCCTGCGAAAGCACGGACCCATAGCCACCATCGTCGATTGGAGTAAAAGCCGTCAGCCACTGTGCCAAAAACCGCGGCGTCGCGATGAGCGCAATTGCGCTCACGCGGGGGTCCGTGCATTCGCCGGGACGACTTGTTGCTGCAATCCTCAAAACGGCTTGCTGAAAAATTTCGAGCCCTTCAAGCCATATCGCCAGGGCAGTTCAACCGCCTTGGTGATGCCGATCCGCACGCCTGCGACGATCTCCGGTTTGCCTTTGCGTGCGTACAGCGCGATCGGCGGGGCGTCGAGCGGCAAGCCGTTATCGGCATCGGTAATCGCAAGCGCTTCCGTCAGCTTGCCCGGCCCCGAGCAAAGCGATCGTTCGTCGCGCATCCGCCGCCGCCGCCGCATCGCCGGGATGCCGTGGGTCGGCTCAAGCGCGCGGATCAGGATCGCGCTGGCCGAGCCTTCTTCCTCGCAGACGAAATTGACGCACCAGTGGATGCCATAGGAGCGATAGACATAGGCAAAGCCGGGCGGGCCGAACATCACCCGGTTGCGCGGGGTCGGCCCGCGGAAGGAATGCGCGGCCGGATCGGTGTGGTGATAGGCCTCGACCTCGACGATGATGCCGCCAATGCCATCGACCAGCAGCGTCGCGCCGATCAGATCGGGGGCAACCACATGCACACTGCGGCCGAAGAAGGCGCGTTTGAGCGGCCTGCCCATTTTGGCCGCGGCAGGATTGTCGAGGGGCCGGCTTGGAGCCATTAAAATCGGGGGCTTGGGAGGGGAAAGGCGCTGGGCGAAGCCAATATGCCAAAGATCGCGGGCAAACAAGGCGAGCGGTTGCGATTCCGCCTCAAGCGGACTAGCTAGGTTATCTGCCAGATCGGACATTGCATGGTCGTCGTCGTCGATACCGTTTCAGCCACGCCGCTGCGCCCGCGTCACCCCGAAAAGGTGAACCGGCCGGATGCGTTGTCGCCGCCGAAGCCGGACTGGATTCGGGTGCGGGCGCCGACCACCCGCGGCTATGCCGACACCCGCCAGATCGTCAAGGAAAACGGCCTGGTCACGGTCTGCGAGGAGGCGGGCTGCCCGAATATCGGCGAGTGCTGGGACAAGAAGCACGCCACCTTCATGATCATGGGCGACACCTGCACCCGCGCCTGCGCCTTCTGCAACGTCAAGACCGGCATGCCCGGGGCGCTCGATGCGCTGGAGCCGGAGCATGTCGCGGAAGCCACCTTCAAGCTAGGGCTCGCTCATATCGTGATCACCTCGGTCGACCGTGACGATCTCGCAGACGGCGGGGCGGAGCATTTCGCAAAGACCGTCCGCGCGATCCGCGCGCACTGCCCAACCACCACCATCGAGATCCTGACGCCGGATTTTTTGCGCAAGGACGGAGCGCTCGAAATCGTGGTGGCTGCAAAACCCGACGTGTTCAACCACAATCTGGAAACGGTGCCGTCGCATTATCTCAACGTGCGCCCGGGCGCGCGTTATTTCCATTCGATCCGGCTGTTGCAGCGGGTCAAGGAAATCGATCCCACCATCTTCACCAAATCCGGCATCATGGTAGGCCTCGGCGAGGAGCGTCACGAGGTGTTGCAGGTGATGGACGATCTGCGTTCGGCCGACGTCGACTTCCTGACCATCGGTCAGTATCTGCAGCCGACCCGCAAGCATCACGCCGTGATGCGCTACGTGCCGCCGGATGAGTTTCTGGGCTACGAGAAGGTCGCCTATGCCAAGGGTTTTCTGATGGTGTCGGCTAATCCGCTGACCCGCTCGTCACATCATGCCGGCGACGACTTCGCCAGGCTTAGGGCGGCGCGCGCTGCACGATCTGGCTAAAGCGTAGACTTGAAATGCCGCAGTTTTCCAGCAAGCGCCGGGTCCGACACAGCGCGCCGCAGATGTTCGATCTGGTGGCCGATGTCGAGCGCTATCCCGAATTCGTGCCGCTGTGCCGCTCACTGAAAATCCGCCAGCGCACGCAAAAACCCGATGGCACCGAGATCGTGATCGCCGATATGACGGTATCCTTCAATCTGGTCCGGGAAGGTTTTACGAGCCGGGTGACGCTGGACCGGCCCAACCTGAAAATTCTGGTCGAATATCTGCAGGGGCCGTTCAGTAATCTGGAGAACCGCTGGACCTTCGAGCCGAAGCCGGACGACGCCTGCGATGTCGGATTTTTTCTTTCCTACGAATTCAAGAGCCGGATGCTGGCGATGCTGATGGGAACGATGTTCGACACCGCCTTTCAGCGTTTTGCGTCGGCATTCGAAAAGCGCGCCGATGCGATCTATGGCAAAGCGCCGGCAACAACCAGAACGTCATCCTGAGGTGCGAGCCTCGAAGGATGACGAGCGTTCACGCCCGCGGCGGTCGCCGCCGCTTGACGGCGCTGCGCCGCGGCGAACGCGCTGCGCGCGGGTGGAGCCGGTGAGCGGTTTCGCGGCGCGGTTTTGCCGGCGCCTGCGGTCCGCGCGCGAGCTCCATCAGCATCCGCAGCGCCTCGACCACCGAGCGCAGCCGCACCGCGCTGCGGCCGATGGCCCCAAAGCGGCATTCGCGATGCAGGATCCGGCCATCGCGGGCGGCGACGGCGAAATGCACGAGGCCCACCGGCTTACCCGGCGTGGCGCCTCCCGGGCCGGCAATGCCGGTGATGGACACCGCCAGATCGACGCCGGCCTTCTCCAACGCGCCGATCGCCATCGCGGTCGCGGTCTCCTTGCTGACCGCGCCGAAGGTCGCGAGCGTCGTCGCCTTGACGCCGAGCATCGAGCGCTTGGCGTCATTGGAATAGGTGACAAAACCGCGGTCGATCACGTCGGAGGAGCCGGGGATGTCGGTCAGCGCGCCGGCGACCAGGCCGCCGGTGC
>JAQGKJ010000752.1 GCA_028290165.1 Bradyrhizobium sp.
TTTGACGAGGTCAAGGAAGCCGCCACCGGTTTCACCAGCGGCAACGTCATGACCTCGCTGGAGAAGGACGTCGGCAACGCGCTGCGGATCGATGACATCGACAAGCCGGCGATTTCGGAAACCGAAACGCCGGCCGCGACCGCAACGGATACGCCCGCGATCGAACCGCCGGTAGCGCCCATAACGCCGGCCACGTCGAAGGTCGACGCGCCGGAGACACCGATTCCGGAAACCTTCACCGAGGCCGACGCACATGCGGCCGCGATGGAGCCGCTGGCGATCACGCGCGAAGTGCACGCGCAGCCCGCGCCGCAGGAGCCGGCGCCCGACCTTCTCAAGGACGCCAAAGCGTCATGAGCGCCGAGGACATTGAGGCCAGCAAAGCGCCGTTGATGGATCATCTGATCGAGCTGCGTTCGCGGCTGATCAAGGCGCTGCTTGGATTCGGCGTCGCCTTCATCTTCTGTTTCTTCTTCGCCAAGCAGATCTACAACGTGCTGGTATGGCCGTTCGTCTGGGTGGCGGGTCCGGAAAATTCGAAGTTCATCTACACGGCGCTGTTGGAATATTTCATCACCCAGCTGAAGCTCGCGATGTTCGGCGCCGGTTTCATCTCGTTTCCGATCATCGCCACCCAGATTTACAAATTCGTGGCGCCCGGCCTCTACAAGCACGAGCGCGGCGCGTTTCTGCCCTATCTGATCGCGACGCCAGTGTTCTTCGTGCTGGGATCGATGCTGGTGTATTTCGTGGTGCTGCCGATGCTCGTGCGCTTCTCGCTCGGCATGCAGCAGGCCGCCGGGCTGGAGACCGCGCAGATTCAGCTGTTGCCGAAGGTCGGCGAATATCTGTCGCTGATGATGTCGCTGATCTTCGCGTTCGGGGTTGCGTTCCAGCTGCCGGTGATCCTGACGCTATTGGGGCGGGTCGGCATCATCACCTCAAAGCAGCTGCGCGAAAAGCGCCGCTATTTCATCGTGGTCGCCTTCATCATCGCGGCTGTCCTGACGCCGCCCGACGTGCTGAGCCAGGCCTCGCTCGCGATCCCCCTGCTGGCGCTGTACGAAGGTTCGATCATCGCGGTGCGCATCGTCGAGAAGAAGGCAGCCGCCGCGGCCGCCGCCAGCCCGCCATCCGCCGCCCCGCCGCCGCCCGATCCGACGCCGGCGGAATAGGGCTGGTCGCCCCACCCACCGCCGTCATCCTGAGGGCGGCCCAAAGGGCCGCGTCTCGAAGGATGGGCACGAGCGCCGTCATCCTGTCATTCTTCCAGGCTCGCAAGTGCTCGCACCTCGGGATCACAACAGAGCGCGCCGCCTTCGGTGTTCCAAATCGCCCTTATTCGAGGTACTGGATGCCCGCCATTGACTTTCCGCATCAATGCGGAGCGTCAACGCTTTGAGCCAGGACTGAACCATGCACGACATCAAATGGATTCGCGAAAATCCCACCGCCTTCGACGCCGGTCTTAAACGGCGCGGGCTGGAGCCCTTGTCCGCGTCGCTGCTGGCGATCGACGAGAGGCGCCGCGCGGCGATCCAAAAGTCGGAGCAGGCGCAGGCGCGGCGCAATGCCGCCTCGAAGGAAATCGGCGACGCCAAGAAGGCAAAGGACGATGCCCGCGCCGCCAAGCTGATGGCCGAGGTCGCTGAACTCAAGACCACCATGCCGGAGCTCGAAGTTGCCGCGAAATCGGCGGACGAAGAGCTGGCCAGGGAATTGGCCGCGATTCCGAATTTGCCGCTCGACGAGGTCCCCGACGGCGCCGACGAGCATGGCAACGTTCAGCGTCATGTATTCGGCGCGGCACGGAACTATCCATTCGCGCCAAAACCGCATGACGATCTCGGCGGGGCGCTCGGCTACATGGATTTTGAAACGGCGGCGAAGTTAAGCGGCGCGCGCTTTGTCGTGCTGAAGAAAGGCCTCGCAAGGCTGGAGCGTGCGATCGGGCAATTCATGCTCGATCTCCATACTAACGAACATGGCTACATCGAGATCAATCCGCCATTGCTGGTGCGTGATGACGTGATGTTCGGGACCGGGCAATTGCCGAAATTTGCGGACGATCAGTTCTTAGTCACGCGAGTAGAAACGAAGGCGAGCCAAATGCGTCGGCTCGTGGAAGAATATGAGAGTGCGGGCTCTCGGCCCGGTTCGTTTGATCTCGATAAGCGTCTCACGCCGTTCGATCTAGTGGAGCGTACAGAAGAATATTGGCTCATCCCCACCGCCGAAGTGCCGCTCACAAACCTCGTGCGCGAATCCATCGTCGACGAAAAAGAGTTGCCGATGCGGCTCACCGCGCTGACGCCGTGTTTTCGCGCCGAGGCTGGCGCTGCGGGGCGCGACACCCGCGGCATGATCCGCCAGCATCAGTTCACAAAGGTCGAGCTGGTCTCGATCACGACGCCCGAGACCAGCAAGGACGAACATGAGCGCATGCTCGCCTGCGCCGAGGAGGTGTTGCGGCAACTCGATCTGCACTACCGCGTGATGACATTGTGTGCCGGCGACATGGGCTTTTCCGCGCAAAAAACCTACGACATCGAGGTCTGGATGCCGGGGCAGGGCGAGGGCGGAGCGTTTCGCGAAATCTCAAGCTGCTCGGTATGCGGCGATTTCCAGGCTCGCCGCATGGATGCCCGCTATCGCGCGAGCGACGGCAAGCCGCGCTTCGTGCATACGCTGAACGGTTCCGGCACCGCCGTCGGCCGTGCACTGATCGCGGTCATGGAGACCTACCAGCAGGAAAACGGCTCGATCGCCGTGCCCGATGTGCTGCAGCCCTATATGGGCGGGCTGAAGGTAATCGAGGGCGGGCGCTAGCTCCGGCAATTTGTTCGAGACAAACCGCCTTCGATGTTTGCGTAGGCGGCGCCTCCCGGTATCCTCGTTTTCTGCCTGCGGCGAGAGTTGCTTTTTCCGGAACCGAACATAGCCATGGCCCTGCATCGCGACATCTATTGGGTGGGCAGACAATGGGCCGTCACCGGCCACGGGATGCAGACGGTCGACCAAAAGCTGAAAGGTAAATTCGATATCGAGGTCGCTCGGCTATGGGAAGACGGCCTCCTGGAAAGCCTGCGCACCGAGCGCTGGCTCAATGTCGAGGATTTTGAGAAAGGGCTCGCCGTCGCCCGCAAGCATTTCCCGGAGCCGCCGCGAAAGACCGCGCCGCCGGAAGAGCGCGTGCTGGGCCTGATAGAAACGGTTTTGAAAGATACGAGTTCGAAAGAGACGAGTCCGAAAAAAACGGACTTGAAGAAAACGGACCTTGAAGATACGGGCTTGAAAGAAGATCCCGTTGAAGCGCCGAAACCGGCGGCGCAAAAATTCGATATGCGAATTGAAAGCTGGCCCGCAAAATTCGTGCCCCAATGGCGCGTTCGCATCAAGCGGTAGTTACCAGACGTTGACATACAGAAAGCCCGCATTTGAATTGCTATAGCCGCGACCCCCGCCAGTTCCATTCACCGTCACCAATAAAGTTTTTTCAAAATGAGCAATTTTGACCACGGCGCGCGATGCCGGGAGGCTCATGCTCCGGTTCGACGGCGGTTTCGGTCGCCGCGAGTCCGGTCACACTCCCACAGCAACGCGATGTGTCATGCCTGAATTTCAACCGGTATCATCAGCGCATATTTCGGCAATCAAGCGACCGGCCTGCCCGAACTGCCGGGACAATCGCATGCTGCTGTCGAAGCTCGAAACGGGACGGTCCGGCTTCGGCACGCGCACCTTCGAGTGCCAGAAGTGCGGTCGCGTTCAGACCACGGTCGTATCTAGCGATCCCATGACCTCGCAGATGCGGGGTTGGCTTGCGGGCGAACTGAAGCCGCCGACGTAGTCGCGCGCGCGGGCCTCACAGTCTCGCCGCCCGGAACCCATTTACCGGCGCATTGCGTCTAAAAATGGCGGCCATCCTTGGCCCGATTTGTGTCGCTCACCGGACATAAGAGGATTATACTAGGGCATCACCGCGCCTTCGTCGGCTGTTGCCGGTGACCGAGATTGTCGTGCTCCCGGCCTTGGTGACGGAGCAACACCATGCCCAATACGCCGCCCACTGAGGTCCAAAAAGGGGTGTTTGACCCCCCGGCTTTTCTTGGCCGCGCCAAGGCCGGGATAGCGATCGAGCGATACGCGAAAAACCAGAAGATCTTCAGCCAGGGCGACGTCGCCGACGCCGTCCTTTATCTCCAAAAGGGCAAGGTCAAGATCACGGTTTTGTCCGAGCACGGCAAGGAAGCTGTGGTCGGGATCGTCGGCGAGGGCCAATTCTTCGGCGAGGGGTGTCTGGAGGGGACGGAATTGCGCGCCGCCACCAGTCAGGCCATGGAAGAGTGCCTGATCACGTCGATCACAAAGCCCGCCATGCTTGCGACGCTTGCGAAGGAGCCGAGGTTCTCCGCATTTTTCATCGCCTATCTGCTTTCGCGCAACAGCCGGATCGAAGACGACCTGATCGACCAGCTGTTCAATTCCAGCGAAAGGCGGCTGGCGCGCCTGCTTTTGATCCTTGCGAATTTCGGCAACGAAAGCGACGCAGCGCCTGTCGCCGTCACCCTCAATCAGGAAACCCTGGCAGAAATGATCGGCACCACCCGGTCCCGGGTGAGCTTTTTCATGAACAAATTCCGTAAAAAGGGATTTATCGACTACAACGGAAAGATCGAGGTCCACCGTTCGCTGCTCGACGCGGTGCTGCACGAAAAACCTCAGATCGACGAGGACGAGTAGCCGGGCGCGCTTTGCGAAGTCGAATGATGGGGTGGCACGGCGGCAGCGCATCGCGTGATCGCAGCGCCCGGTACCAAATTGCTTCGGCGCAGCTGCCATTTGCTCGATTTGCCGGGTTTGCCTCCATGGCGTGAGCGGGATAAGACGGCGCATCGACTGCCACGGAACCGACCGCAAAAGGCATTTTAACGGATGCGAATTCTCTGCACCAATGACGACGGCATCCACGCTCCCGGGCTGAAGATCGTCGAGGAAATCGCCCGCGCGCTGTCCGACGACGTCTGGGTGGTGGCGCCGGAGCTAGATCAGTCCGGCGTCTCGCATTCGCTGTCGCTGAACGATCCGCTTCGCTTGCGCGAAGTCGGCCCGCGTCACTTTGCGGTAAGAGGCACGCCGACCGATTGCGTGATCATGGGCGCACGCCACATCCTCGGCGAAACCATGCCGGACCTGGTGCTTTCCGGCGTCAACAAGGGCCGCAACGTCGCCGAGGACGTCGTCTATTCCGGCACCATCGCGGGCGCGCTCGAAGGCACCATCTTGGGGATTCCGTCTTTCGCGCTGTCGCAGGAATTCAGCATGGAGACCCGCAACGCGCCGCAATGGGAGACCTCGCTGAAATTCGGCCCGCAGATCCTGCGCAGGGTGATCGACGCTGGGGTGCCCAAGAACACCGTGATCAATGTCAACTTTCCCGCCTGCGCGCCCGACGACGTCAAAGGCGTGCAGGTGACGCGGCAGGGCAAGCGCAACCTCGGCTTTCTCAAGGTCGACCAGCGCCGCGACGGCCGCGGCAACCCGTATTTCTGGATCGGGTTCGAACGGCTGGCGCAGATCGATGTGCCGGCGGAGGGTACCGATCTAGCGGCACTGGCCGCGCGCCACGTCTCGGTGACGCCACTGCGGCTCGATCGCACCGACGAGGCGTTTTCCGAAGCACTGACGGCGACGCTGAAGTGACGCGAAGCGTCATGTCCGGAGAGCGGGTATCCAGTACGCCGCGAACTTCGCGGTTCTATCGCCGGCCTCGGGGATACTTGGGGTGAAACCAGAGCGGCGGTCGTCATCCTGAGGTGCGCGCTCTTGCGCGCCTCGAAGGATGACCGCTGACGGTGCTTGCTGCCGATCCTTCGAGACGCGGCCCTTTGGGCCGCCCTCAGGATGAAGGCGGAGAGGGCGGTAACCGCCGAAGAGAATGATTCCGTCCGCCCCGTCATCCGGGGGGCTTCTCAGGCGGGCGATCTATAGTTAGGTCTGCTTCGCCGAACCTCCGCGGCGCCGCGACAATTCGCTTACCTTGGCCCAATCGGAACGCAGCAAAGCCTCTTTCTTTGCGCGGCTCCAGCCTTTGAGTTGGCGTTCGACCGCGATGCCGTCGGTTATGCGCTCGAAATGCTCAGACCAAACAAGAACGACGGGACGCCTTGAAAAAGTGTATCCCTTGCGCGATCCCGCATTATGCTGATCAACGCGCGGCGCGAGATCATCCCCTGTCGCACTTCCGACATAATACGAGCCGTCCGCGCAACGAAGCATGTAAACACATACACCCATCGACGTCGTCCTTCGAGGCGCGCAAGTGCGCGCACCTCAGGATGACGTCGATTGGTCACCTGTCAATTCAGTTCGAAAACTAAACGGTCGCGCTGCGGAGTGCGGTGTCGATCATGCGCGCCAGGCTTTCGATCTGGAAAGGCTTCTGCAGCGCGGGTCGGTCGCGGTATTCTTCCGGAAGGCCCGACGAGCCATAGCCGGTGGCGAAGATAAACGGCCGGTTGCGCGCGGCAATCAAGTCGGCGACCGGTGAAATCACCTTGCCGTTGACGTTGACGTCGAGAATGGCGAGGTCGAATTCGGTGGACTGCGCAAGCCTGATCGCCTCGTTGATCTCGCCGGCCTCCGCCGCGACGCGGTAGCCCAGCTCCTCCAACATGTCGGCGACCATCATCCTGATCATGACCTCGTCCTCGACGAGGAACACAGAACCGCCCGGCGGCCGCGTCGCAGTCATGATTGAGTCCTTGCCCATCCCACGATTCGAGGTTCGCAAATAACGTCAAACGATGCAATGTAAACGTGAGTGAACGCGCACTCCGACCGCTGCGGTCGCACCGCAACGGACCGTTGAGCCGGGATCGATCCCACCGCTCCAACGCCGGCAGTAGGGCTGGGTTCCCCGGCGGGAACACCGAATGAAGAGGAAATTGCTCCTTAAACCAGCCGCGCTATTGCATCAACTTGTTCGGCTGGGGCGCGCGAGTAGTGTGGGGAATCGAACCGCCAGAGTGCGCGGCCGACCGCCGCCCGCGAGACCGACATGCCCACCAGCCAAAATCCGCCGGAAAAGATGATGTTTCAGCTCACCCTGCGGCGACGCGGGATCAGCGATCAGGCGGTACTTCGCGCCATGGAAGAGATTCCCCGTGAAATTTTCGTCACGGCGGGGGATCGCGTCGATGC
Source organism: Bradyrhizobium sp. (assembly GCA_028290165.1). The sequence goes on from JAQGKJ010000752.1 coordinate 7,204, forward strand.
CTACCGCGACTCAGCGCTCGGCATCGCCTGCGGGCAGACCATCAGCCAGCCCTTCGTGGTGGCCTATATGACCGAGCAGTTACAGCTGCAGAAGCATCATCGCGTACTGGAGATCGGCACCGGCTCGGGATACCAGGCCGCGATCCTGTCGCGGCTGTGCCGCCAGGTGCTGACGATCGAGCGCTACCGGACGCTCGCCGACAGCGCGCGGGCCCGGCTTGCCAAGCTGGGCTGCGACAATGTCGAGGTGATGCTCGGGGATGGTTTTGATGTCCCGCCCAGCGCGGGGACTTTCGACCGCATCATCGTCACCGCGGCCATGGAGAAAATTCCGGAAGCCTTGACGCAGCGGCTCGAGCCCGCGGGTATCCTGATCGCGCCGGTCGGACCGCATCGGGGCACCCAGACCCTGGTCCGCCTGACAAGGACGGACGCCGGTTTCGAGCGCAAGGAGCTCGTGGAGGTCCGTTTCGTGCCGGCGCTGCCGGGCATCGCCCGCGAGCTGTAAAAATCCGGATTGGCTGTTCCGCCAACGTCTTATTCTCAGGGTTAAGCGGTTGTTTACTGGGGGGGTGTTTACTCAAAACAGTATTTTGTTGCGTACGAGTGAGTAACCATGTCCCGTGCCGTCGAGTTGCTTTGCTCGCGCCGCATGCCGCACGTCGCGGCGCTGGCGCTGATGTCGTTCGGTTTTGCCGGCTGCAGCGCCGACATGTCGACCCGGCTGTCGCAAAATTCCTTTTCCAATCCCTTTGCCTCGCAACCGGAAGCCACCGGCTCAGTGCCGGCGCCTGCGGTCGAGCGTCACGAACTTCCGCAATATGCCCGCCCGCAGTACCAGTCGCAGGCCTTGCCGCCGCCGATCGCGGCACCGCAGTCCTATCCGACCGCCAGCACTGGGGTGTCCGGAGGAGGGCGGGGGCTCGCCTCCTATGCGCCGCCCGCGCATCCGCTCGAGACCACCGGCAGCGTCGCACCGCGTTCGGTTGCGGCAACCCGCGCCGCAGGCAAGGGCGGTACCACGATCATCGTCGGCACCAGCGACACCCTCGATACCCTGGCGCACCGCTATAACGTGACATCAGCCGCGATCCTGCAGGCCAATGGCTACAAGGGGCCGCGCGCGCTGTCGCCGGGCCAGCAACTGATCATTCCGC
>JAQGKJ010000757.1 GCA_028290165.1 Bradyrhizobium sp.
CGTAGGCCTTGGCGGAAAATGGCATGGTCATCCGCAATCAGCACTTTCATAAGCGAATTCTTTATCATGACGCCGACCGATGTAAGCTATCCTTCTGTTCTCACGATCGTCGCGGACAGGTGAAACCCAAACTTATAAGGCGCTGGGGCGTGATGTCCGATTTGAGTAAGTAATGCGCTCCAAGGAGGACGTGTATCGGGCATGAGCTGCCGAGCGGCGCGCTATCTCTTCGCCTCCACCCGCTTCAATCCGACGATCGCCGGCAGCGAGCCGGTCGAGACCGGATCGGCCTTCGCCGTTTCCGGCGGCAGCGGCGCGCGAGCGGTGGCGTCGGGGAAGCGCGTCTTCATTTCGCGCAGGAAACCGTCGAGCGTATCGACGCTTGCCGCCATCTTGGCGATCTGGGCGAATTCGGCACTGTTGGCGGTCGCAGGCCGGCTTGCGGTCTCGAAGGCGGCGCGGTCGGCTTCGCCGCTCATCAGCGGCGCGTATTTCTCGCGGAAGCGCGCCAGACCGATGGTGTCCTCGGCCAGCGCGTATCCGACCACCGCGCGGATCACATCGCCCTTCTCCACCGGGTTCAACGGTTTGAAATCGCGCCAGCGATCGGCGTAGTACAGTTCGATCTGCTCGGAGGCCTCGCGCCAGCGCCGCGACGCCCAGTAGATGTCGGAGCGCAGCCGGATCGCCTCGCGGCCGCCGATATTGGCGATGATGTCGAGCCCCAGATCGTGGCGTCCGACGTCGCTTTGCGCGCGCGCCTCCAGCAGCAGCCGCTGCTGACGCAATTCGCCCGAGAGATCGGCGATCCGTGTCGTGCGAAGTGCGGCGATGGCGCGATCCGCTTTGCGGTTGGTCAGGTAGACCATCGCGAGCCTCGCGGCCACCTGGGCGCGCGCCGCGCCCTCCAGCCTCTTGTCGACCTGATACTGCAGCAGCTCGCTGGCCTGATCGAGCAGATCGACCGCGACCAGCCGGTCCGCAAGGCGGCGGATCATCTCGTCGCCGCGCCGCCCGATCGGCGTCAATTCACGATATTCGTAGAACATCCCGAGCGCGTCGACCGGCGGAAGATGGTCGCCCTTCGGGCTGAGAAAGATCTGCGCGAACAGTGCCGACGCCGCGTCCTGCGCACCTCGCGAAGCTTCCGCATTGGGCTGCAGCCGGGTGGCGGCGCGTGCCGCCGCGAAGGATTCGCTGTAGCGTCCGATATCGGAATAGATGCGCGCCAGCATCGCAAGCGTCTTCACCTCGATCCCGTCGCCGCGCCAGGTTACCGAAAGTGTTTCCAGCTCGCTCAACGCTTCGGTCTGGGTGATTTCGTCGCGCTTCTGCCGCAGGACTATTTCGAGCAGCTTGCCCTCGGCTGCCGCGAGCCGGTTGGGTGATTGCACGGCAATCCTGTATTTGTCGAGGGCATCCTTGTCGTGTCCGAGCCCTTCATCGAGCCGCCCGCGCAACACCGACATCGCAGGTTTCATCTCGGGTGGAAGGCCGACGATATCGAGATCGCTGCTGCGTTTGGCAGCCCCGGAGTAATCCTTGACCTCGAGCGAGCAACGCATCGCCTCAAGAATCACGATGCGCTGCAGATCGATCGGCAGCGAGGTGATCGCGAATTCGACGTTCTTGAATTTCTCCCGCGCCTCCGCCCACTTCCCCTGGCGTGCATAGGCCAGCGCTTTCCATAGCTGCGGATCGTAATTGGTTCCGATCGCGGGATTGGCGAGGTCCTTCAGCCCCTGCTCGGGACGGCCCATCAGGCTGCTCGCGACCGAATGCACGATCAGCACAACGGCATCCTCAGGTCCTGGCTTGGGGTCCGCCAGCGCGAGATCGAGAACGCCCTTGGCTTCCGCATACATGCCACGCGACAGATAGAAACGGGCAAGATCGACCCTCGCCGGCATGCGCCGATCGGGATCGGCCGCAGCAATAGCGGCGACCAGCGCATCCTCGCGAGCGGTAAAACTTTCGGACTGATTTTTGCGCCACTCGACGACGTCGAAAGTCGGCCGCGCCGCGATCGGCGCGCGATCGGCGCCGACGGCGGCCGCCGACAGCGTCAGGCCGCCGGGTTTGCCCAGGATAACCTTGTCGGACGCGACCTCCGCGGTGACATCGTCGGAGTTCGGCCGGACCGCGACGCCGTGGATCGTTTCGAGCAGCGACAATTCGACAAAGTCCTGCCGCTTGATGAAGCCGCGAACCGGCGGCGGCGCCGTCACCACCATGATGGTATCGCCGGCGTCCGGATCGACCAGCCGATGCAGCAGACCAGGTCTGGACAGCGGCACCGTGACATTGGCCCGTGCCGGATCGCTGATATTGCGTACCGCGATCAGCGGCTGCGTCGGCGTTTGCATCGCCTCGGCAAATGTCACCGTCCAGCTCGCGCCGGGCGGTTGATCGTCGCCCGTCAGCGAAGGCATTTGAGGGCGGTTGAGACGAATGCGGATCGCCTGGCCGTTTTCCAGCGGCAACAGGCTGACGTCCGATATGATCGACCCGCCATGGCGGCGGATCGGCTCGATATCGATCGGCTTTGCGGAATCGAACACCACCCACACCGTATCGGCGCGGCGAAACAATGCCGCAGGCGTTGCGTCGGCAAAGGAGAACATCAGACGCAGGCCGTCGCTGTCGCGCCGGGCGCTGACCGACGCGGCGCTGTCGCCGGCTGCGGCCGCCTGCGGCGCATTATCTGCCTGCGGCGCTTTGTCCGCCTGCGGCGGCTTGGCTGCCTGCGGCGGCTTGTCTGCCTGCGGCGGCCTGTCTGCCTGCGGCGGCTTGGCTGCAGGCAGTGGCTCGGACGCGGCAAGCGTCATTTTTGTTGGCGCCTCTGCCACAGGCGCCGGCATCTCCTTCGCCTGCATCTCCTTCGCTTGAGGCGCGGGCGCCGGTGTTTCCGTTGCGGGCGGCGACATCTGAGGCGCCGCTTCCGGCTTGATCTCGGTGTTGCCTTGTTGGGCAATCATCTCCGACATCGGTGCCACGATCTCGCCGGATGGCCCTGATGGCGGTGGCGCATCGGCGGGCTTCTCTGACGTGGGCGGCGCGGCTGCCGCTGGGGCCGCGGCATGCGAGGCATCGGCCGCCGGCGAAACCAGCGCGGAGGGCTTTTCCGCCTGCTGGAAGGCGACGTCAATAATGTAGTTCTTGTCCTCGCGGAAGGAGTGGACGTCGACGTCGCCGATCAACGTGATTTCCACTGCAGACGAATCGCCTTCGATCTTCTGATTGATCGAGGCAATGTTCGCCGGCGCCGCCACCTTGGCGTCGGCCAGATCGAAGATCAGCGTGGTGTTGAACTGGAGCGTGAGCTTCTGGTCGTTCAGCACCGAGGAGACGCCGACGCCATCAAGCATTTCAAAGACGAACCGGACGAAAGTCGGCTGCACCGAGGCGCGGACGCGGATCGGCGGACGTTTCCTGGCCTCGGCTTCCACGCGCTGCAGGCGCAAGGCGCGTTCGGCGGCGCGCGCGCGCTCGGCGAGTTCGCGGATCACATCGGACGGAAGACCGGGAGGCGCTCCGCTCCAGCTGTCGGGCAGGAAATCGTCGAACACCCGGTCGCCGGCCGTCATGGTGTTGATGGTGACCCGGCGCGCCAGCGACAGGCGGATCGCCGCGCCATCGGGATCGCGCCGCACCGAACCGACATAGTCGGGCACCGCGTCGGCCAGCTTGTCGACCGGAATATCCACCGGGCTTTTGAATCGGATCACGACGATCGTGCCGGCGGTGGTCACCTGGGACTCGACATCCCCGGCAAGTTTTATAACCAGCCGGGCATAGCCGCCCTGCGCCGAGAACGAGGCCTCGCCCTTGACCGGCTGTGCCCGGCAGTCCCCTGAACCCATCAATCCGCCCAGGATGAGGCCGGCCGCGAGCGCTGACGGCACGCGCAGGCAACCCCTGGCCGCCCGCGCGCAGGCGCGGACTTGCGACCAAAATCCAGCGGCAGCCGTGCGCGCCATTCCAAAGCCAGTCTTTCGGTTCAACGATTTGATCGCCGGCGGGACGCCCTCATGTGTTCCGCGCATTCGAATCTAGAATTGGCGATTTAAGGACTTGTTAAATATCCCGACTCAATTGGGTTTTTGCGGCAGCATCTTGCCTTCGATTTTGGGCAGATCGCTGGCGGAGGCCGATTTGTCGGCGCCGGCGCGGCGGGCCATTTCGGTGGTCAGCCGCTCGGCCGCTTCCGGCGACATCAGGCCGAGGATATCGGACATCTTGCGCGGCGCGATCTGGGAAGCGATCTCGAAAAGCACACTCATCTCGAGCCGGTCGAACACCTTGGCGGCGTCCTTCGGCTTCATGCCCTCATACATGGTGATGATGCCCTTGAAGCGCGCGGCATCGGCTTCGTTCTTCTGCTCGGTCTTGGTGGAGATCCGCGACTCCACCGCCTTCAATTCCTCGACCTTCGATTCGATGCGCTTTTCGGCGGCCTTGAGCAGGCTCTCGCGGATGTCGATTTCGCGCGCGCGCGCCTCCAGTTCCTGCCGGCGCGACTGCAGCCGCTCGAGTATGGCGCGCTCGGAGGCCGATACCGGCTGGCTCTGGTCGGGAAATACGACGACGCCGTCGGGTTTTGTCACCTCCGGCGCGGCAGCTGGGGATTTGGGGGCTTCTTCCTTCGGCTTTTCGTGGACTGAGCCTGTGACGTCATTGGGGTCGAGCTTGTTGCCCCCCGGAAAATTGAAGGTTTCCTGCGCCCAGGACTGCTTGGTGGTCTGCGGCTGATAGTCGAATACGTACCCGCCATCGATCACAAGACCGGCGACCTTCAGCACCACGAGGCCGAAGATCGCGATCAGCACCACCGGAATGACGCGAATGTCACGGAAGGACTTCATGCGGCGAGGCCATCAGACCTTCTGCGTTCGGAAAATGCTTGCGCTGCCGCGGCGACCGCCTGGGCGGCGGATATTTTGGGGGCGGCAGGCTCCGGCTCCGGCGAAGGCCGCGCCGCAATCGCGATCTTCGACAGCCGGCGGAACACATTCTCGCCTTCCGCCAGCTGCATCTTGAGTTGCTGTGACATCTGCGCCGCTGACGTCAGCTGGTTGCCGAGATTCTCGTTGACGTCGCGAACGGTGTGCTTGAGGCCGCCGATGGCGCGCTCGGCGATTTCGGTTGCCGTGATCAGTTCCCCGATCGTCGCCTTCAGCGAATGCTCATCCGCCTTCAGGCGCTTCAGCCTGGTATTGAGAAGCATGCAATAGCCGATTGTCAGCATCAGCAATATCGCGACCAGGGTCTCGATTGCAATTCCGAGTGAATGACTCATTGGGCCTCCAATGCCTTGTTCTGCTCATCGGCCTTCTCGAACATCGCGAAGGTGGTGTTGGGCTTACGCAGTTGCTTGGTGACGCGAATGGCGACGCGGTCGCCGACCCGCCCCATCCGCCCTTCGGTCAGGGTCACGCTGCCGCAGCGCACCGCGACCAGCGCGTCGGCGCGGATCTCCAGCGGCAAGGTGTCGCCGACCTTGAGCAGCATCAGCTGCTTGAGCGGAATTTCGGCTTCATAGAGCACGGCATCGACCGAAATCTCGGCCTGGGCGACTTCGGTCGCGAAGTGGCCTTCCCAGATCGGGTCGCGGCCGAACTTTTCGCCCATGAACATCTGCAGCAGCACAGGGCGGATCGGCTCGATGGTCGCGTACGGCAGCAGCAGCTCGATATTGCCGCCGCGATCTTCCATGTCGATATGCAGGCGCACCAGGATGGCGGCGTTGGCCGGCCGGCTGATGGCGGCAAAGCGCGGATTGGTTTCCAGCCGGTCGATCGAGAA
>JAQGKJ010000781.1 GCA_028290165.1 Bradyrhizobium sp.
GCAATGGCTGACGGTACCGGGTGCCACCGTCCACCTCTACGGCAAGGATCCGCCGCGGCCGGGCCGCAAGATGGGGCATGTGACGCAGGTCGGGGCGATCAAGCCAAAAACTTCGTGATCGGGACCAAAAGCCCCGAATTTGCCCTGCCAAGCTCACGCAATCGCGCTCGCGCCGGTGGACATTGGTGCCTTTGTCTGATACATCGGCGCGCTCAAGGTTAAGGGCTTGGCCTTTCGTCAGCCTTTCACTTTTCAGAATTCCAAACCGGTCAAATTGAAAGAGGATGCCGCGTGCAGGTTCTCGTTCGCGATAACAATGTCGATCAAGCCCTCAAGGCGCTGAAGAAGAAGATGCAGCGTGAGGGCATTTTCCGCGAGATGAAGCTCCGCGGTCATTATGAAAAGCCCTCCGAGAAGAAGGCCCGCGAAAAGGCCGAAGCCGTGCGCCGCGCACGCAAGCTCGCCCGCAAGAAGCTGCAGCGCGAAGGCCTGCTGCCGATGAAGCCGAAGCCGGTGTTCGGCGCGGGTCCCGGCGCAGAGCGCGGTGGCCCGGGCGGCGGCCGTGGTGGTCCCGGCGGTCCACGCGGGCCGCGCTGATCAAAGATCGTGCAGGTTTGAATTCGATGACGCGGGCCCTGGAGCCCGCGTTTCTATTTTTGCACAGAGCATTTTCCGGCAAAGTGGGCGCCGGTTGCCGCTAGAAAATGCTCTACTTTTTTTCAGTAGCGCGTATTCCGATTTTTCAGTAGCGCATATTCCGATCGGAGTACGCGCTAATGCATTTAGCGATACGGCGGGCTACCAATACCGCGTAAGCCGCGCGAGTGTTCTGCATCTATGGTTCTTCTGGTTCCCTATCGTCTTTCCGGAGCTTCGCGGCTCGGCCGGTGCGCGCTAGCGCCGCTCGCATTGGCCGCGATCGTGCTCGGGGACTGCTCGATCAATCTGGGATCGCTGTCGCCGGAGCCCAGTTACGAGGCCCCCAAAGCGGCTCCTGCCGGAGCCGAGGTGGCCGATGCTCAGACCCGCAATATGAACGGTCAGGCACTGGCTCGATCCGGAAAAACCGAAGAGGCGCTTGCCGAGTTCGATCGCGCGATCGAACTCGATCCTCACAACGCGGACGCGTTGTACAATCGCGGCCTGCTCTACCAGGGCGAAAAACAGCATCAACTCGCGATCGACGATTTCGGCGCGGCGAACGGCCTGACGCCGCAGCGGGCCGAGCCGCTGCTTGGTCGCGCGATCAGTTACCTCGCGGTGGACAAGGTCAAGGAGGCGGCCGCTGATCTCGACGAAGCCGTGCAGGCCGATCCGCAGAACGCACAGGCCTGGGCCACAAGGGGGCTTGCCTATGAGCGCCTCGGCGACAAGAACAAGGCCGCCGGCTCATACGCCCACGCCATCAACCTTCGTCCAAAGGATGAAGCCGCGCGAAGCGGCTTTGCGCGCGTCGGCGGCAAGCCCGGCCAGAACTACGAACCGTTCTAATTATTTCGGCAAGACCGCGTGAAACACCGATTTGGCCGCCGAGAGCATGTCGTCGGCAACTGTCGTGTGTTCTCGCGCTCGCGGCTCCGTCGCGTCGGCATGCAAGTCGAGCGGCGCCGAGGCAGGTGAAGACGGCGAGGACGGAATGTCGGCCGGCGGCGTCGGCCGGCGCGGGTCGTCGGTCCGCGCTGCCGCAGCGTAAGGCGGCTTCATCGGTGACGATCCGGACGTCGAATCGAACGTCTCGGTTCCGGGCGTGGAGACCATGATCGGCGGTGGCAGCGGCCGAACCGGCGGTGCCGACACCATACGGGACGTATCCGGGGCGCGGGACGCATCCGGGATGCGCGCGGCTTCCTGGGCACGCGGCGAACTATCGCCTGTGCCGCGCAGGCGCTCGATGGCCGCCCGCGCCAGATCGTTGGCGTCGCGGCGTTCCTCGGGGACAATGGCGGCCTCAACCGGGGCGCTGTTGGGCGCGGCAACGACCGGCGCGGCGATCACCGGCACGACGGCCGCGGCAGGCGGCGCTACCGGTGCAGGCGCCGGAACAATCTTGGCGGTTGCCTTTTCGCGCGGCGCGGGCTGGTGCCGGCGCGTCTCGACGGGAATGCTCGCGGTCTCCGCCGGCTTGTCAGCGGATTTCTCTGCCGGCTTCTCGGCCACGGCCGGCTTTTCGGCGGCCGATTTCTCGAGCATGGCCTTTTCGGAGATACCCTTCGCCTTGACGCCTGGCTCGGGCAGGTTGGCGACGTCGGCGGCCTTTTCGGGCGCCTTGACGTCTGCCTTGGCCGCCTCGGGCGCAGCCTTTGCTTGGACCTTCGGCGCCGCGGTCGTCGAAACCGCGGCAGCGGCGGGGGCCTCCGCGCCGGGCTTGGTGACGATGTAATGATTGACGATGTAGGCCCCGATGATAGTCGCAGCCACCGACGGCAATATGTCCATCGCAAACTTGGAGACGTATTTCTTCAGCATCCGGCCACTCCCGCGCCGGTTTGATGGGGGAACTTTGAGGCACATTGAGGGATCAACTGCGACGGATCGGTGGCAATTGGACCAATGGCGTTGCCTAGGGTTTCAGCTCGACTTCAAGGAACACGATTTCTTCAGCGGTCTCGTTCAGCACATCATGTTCCACCCCGGCCTTCCGGAAGTAGGATTTGCCGAGCCCGAGCCGGGCCTTGGAACGTTCCCCGTTGGGCGCCACGATGGTCATTTCGCCCGAGGTCACGGGAACGATGACGTAGTCCATCTGGTGGATGTGATGACCGGTAGCGCTGCCCGGCGCCAGCCGCCATTCGGTGACGCGGACCTCCGGGGTGTCGACCTGAACGTCTGATTTGGCGCTGATCATCGTCGGGTCCTTTCGGATCTCAGGGCACGAACACCAGGAACAGGAATACCGCAAACACCACCAGGTGAACCAGCCCGAACAGGATGTTGGTGCGGCCGGTGCCGAAGGTGAGCATGCTCAGGATGAACGTCAGCACCAGCAGCACCATGTCCTGGGCATTCAGCCCAAGCACCAGTTGCTTGTCCAGCGCGTAAGCCGCCACCGCGACCGCCGGGATCGTCAGGCCGATGGTCGCAAGCGACGAGCCGAGCGCCAGATTGATGCTCTTCTGCAGATCGTTCTTGCGCGCGGCGGCGATGGCGGCAACGCTCTCCGGCAGCAGGATCAGAAACGCCACGAGGATACCCGCGAAGGCCGGCGGCGCGCCGATCCGCTCGGTGGCAAAATCCACCACCAGCGAGAATTTTTTCGCAAGCAGCACCACCGCCAGCAACGAGACCAGCAGCAGCACGATACTCAAGAGCAGCGTGCGGTTTGAAACGTGGGTCGCGTCATCGTCATTGGCGGCAGGTTTCCCGATGAAATAATTCCGATGCAGGATGGTCTGGGTATACAGAAACACCCCATAAAGCAGCACGGTGGCGACGCTGACAAAGCCGAGCTGGCCCGCCGAGTAGACCGGCCCCGGCGTGGTAAGCGTGTAATTGGGCATGATCAGCGTGATGGTCGCCAGCACGAAGAGGACGCTGAGATAGAGGCTCGATCCGGAGACCTGAACATCCTGTTCGCGGTAGCGCAGGCCGCCGGCCAGGATGCAGATCCCGACCAGGCCGTTGCAGACGATCATCACCACGGCGAAGACGGTGTCGCGCGCCAGCGTGGGCACCGGTTTTTCACCGAGCATGATGGTCGCGATCAGCGCCACCTCGATGATGGTGACCGCCAGCGTCAACAACAGCGTGCCGTAAGGTTCGCCGATTCTTTCGGCGATCACCTCGGAATGTTGGACGGCCGCGAACACGGTCCCAAACAGGATAAGCTGCAGCACGGCCGCGAACACGAGCCCGGCGGGAGACGGCGTGAAGGTAATTCCCAACGCGGTGGCGCCGGCGAAAAGCAACACGGACAGGACGGGAAAAATCCACGCCGATCGCGGCATCGGGCCGTGCGCGCTCATATCACCCTATCCCTAAAACTGACCGCATTCTTAAAGCCTGAGAATCGGCTATGCGTCAAACTACGGCGGCCGTCAGCCTTTTGAACCATCGATGAAATATCGGGCCGTTTCGATCGCACCATAATTGCCCAAATCGTCGTGACCGCCGTCGGGAAAGCGCACGAATTGTTTCGGTTCATGCGCGAGCGCGAATAATCGCTCGCCAAAATCGATCGGAATGGTCGGGTCCCGTACGCCGTGCATGATCAGGAGCGGCGCGGTGACGCGCGCAATGCGCTGGTCGGAGCGAAACTGATCCCGCACCAGCCAACGCACCGGCACCAGCCGAAAACGCGCGGCAGCGATATCCACGATCGAGGTATAGGGCGCTTCCAGGATCAGTTTCCCGACCGGTTGCTCGGCCGCCAGCGCCACCGCGACCCCGCTCCCGAGCGAAAAACCCCAGACCACAATTCGCTCCGCACCGTATCGCGCCGAGGTGAAGGCATAGGCGGCCGCGGCATCCCAAAGCAGTCCCTGCTCGCTCGGCCGGCCGGTGGAGCCGGCATAGCCTCGATAGGACAGCGCGACGAGGCCGGTTCCGTCAGCGGTGATGTCCCGGAAGCGGCCGGCCAGCCCGGCCAGAAAATCTCCATTGCCGGGAAAATAAATCACGACCGCATGGCCTGGCTTTGCCGGCACGTGCCAAACAATCACCTTCTCGCCGTCCGCCGTGGTGAGAAAATGCTCCTCAGCTTCGCGAAAGCCGGCCGCTTCGGGAGTTGTGCGCGCGGTTTGCGGGATCGGAAAGATGAACGCCCGTTGCGCGAGAAACAGGACGGCAAGACCGACGAGATAGCCGATTGAAGCGAGAACGACGAGCCATTTCAGGACGGTCATGGGTTCTCGTTGAGTGACTCACAGCGCCTTGACGATGTTCTCGGTCATCTTCTTGGCATCGCCAAGCAGCATCATGGTGTTGTCGCGGTAGAACAGCGGATTGTCGATGCCGGCATAGCCCGAGGCCAGCGAGCGCTTGATGAACATCACGGTGCCGGCCTTCCAGACCTGCAGCACCGGCATGCCGTAGATCGGCGATTTCGGA
>JAQGKJ010000799.1 GCA_028290165.1 Bradyrhizobium sp.
TGATGACCCATTTCGCCGAGCGGCGCGCTGCGTCCAGGTCGGGAGTTTCGCGGTCGAGCCAGCGGAGCCCGGCCTCGGCGTTGGTGACGACGGCGGCGAGCGGCTGGTTTAATTCATGGGCGATGGAGGCTGTCAGTTCGCCCAGCGTCGTCACGCGCGTTACATGTGCGAGTTCCGCCTGTGCCTTGCGCAGTGCCTGTTCGGCGTGATCAGCGCGGATCGCCGCGGTAATATCGGTGCCGGTGCCACGATAGCCGAGAAAATTTCCGGCTGCGTCATAAATTGGCTTGCCGCTAGTTTTGACGTATATCGGAGCTCCAATCCCATTTACGGTGTAGACGAAATCCCGAAACGGTCGACGTGCGTCGACCATCGCCCGATGCTGTCGCCATTTTTCGGGTTCCGATTCGAGATCAGTTGCAATATCCCAGCGAGCGAGGCCGGCCAGGCCGGAGGGCCTGAAGCCGATAGTATTGACAGGCTCCGATATGCTGGTGACCAGATGGTCTGGCCCGGCCTCCCAGAACCAGTCGGAGGCCGTTTCGGCATAATCGCGAAAGCGCTGCTCGCTCTCGCGAAGCGCAACTTCGGCCAGCTTGCGGTCCTCGATATCGGTAGCCGACCCGTACCATTTGGCGATGTTGCCCGCCTCATCGCGCAGTGGCTCGACGCGGAACAAAAACCAACGATATTTCCCGTCGAAGCGCTGGAGCCGTCCTTCTGTCTCGCCTCGCACGCCGGATTTCCGTATTTCGTGCCACATCGTCGACAGGTTCGCCAGATCGTCCGGATGAACTGTGCGAGCCCATCCCTCCACGGCGGCGTCTAGCGAGAGAGCAGTGTAATCGAGCGTTGGCTGGTTAAAGAACTCGGGGGTCCCGTTGGGTCCGGAGCGCCAGACGAATGTCGGGATCGTGTCAATGACCAATCGAAGGCGATCTTCGGATTTCTTTATTTCGTCAAAGGCTTTTTGCAGCGCCTCCTTTGCAGCGTATTGTTCGGTGACATCCACATGAGTACCAACCAATTCGGTCACATCGCCATCGAGACTGAGGACAGGGTGTCCCACGGAGTGAATGCATTTTATGGAACCATCCGGAAGAACTATTCGATAATTAACTTCGAAGTGCGCTTTGTCTCGGACAGCGTGCTGAGCCACCTCGATAACACGTCGCCGATCTTCGGGGAGAATACGGCCCTGGAAGGGCTGCTTGGAGACAGCGTCCGTTTCCGGATCGAGCCCGAATAGGCGGTATACTTCGGCCGACCGATACACGAACTCCTGGCGTCGCACATCCCAGGCCCAGCTGCTGGTATGACTCAAATGCTGGGTTTCGGCCAAATAGGCCTCGCTGCGTCGCAGCTTCCGTTCCGCTTCCCTTGCAACCGTAACATCCGTCACGGACCCGACAAACTCGATGCTGCCCGACGCATCTCCCACAGCGCGGGCGACGGCATGGACATGTTTGATTGAGCCATCCGGCATCAGCAATCGATATTCATGGTCGAAATCCTTTCTGTCGCTGGACGCGCGATCGACAGACTTTTGCACCGCAGCGCGATCCTCCGGATGGGTGCGCTGGACAACAAGTTCTACGGCCGGTTTCGTCGTTCGGTCATATCCAAAGATCCGGAAGGTTTCGTCCGACCAGAAGATTTCTCCGCTGGAGATATTCCATCCAAAGCTCCCGGTGCCGCTCAATCTCTGCGCTTCGGTCATATACATTTCGCTATGCAGCAGCGCGGATTCAATCCGCTTTTGATCCCCAATCGCTGCTTGCAGATCATCGCGGGAACGCTGCAGCGTTTCTGTCGCTTTTCTCTGCGCCGAAATTATTAGTGCAACAAGGAAAGACGTAATGCAAAACAGGACCAGACGCGGCACTTCCGAAATACCCACGATGAATAAATCGTGCTTCCAGGTAAATGAATTGATTGGTGGCACCAGGTAATAATGGAAAGCCAAAAGGGCGAGCGCGATCGCCAACAATGCCGGGCCGAAACCGCCAAACCATGCGGCGAAAATAACAGCGCAAAGCATCGTCGATGCGATGGGCTCGGTATGCAGTAACCGTGTTATGAGTTCTGCAGCAGATATCGCCAAGGCGACCGACAAAACCGCCATCGCGTAGTAAGAGACCGTGGGCGGCTTCGGCCACCGTTGAGAGAGATCAGGTCTGATCATTCTCCATGCTCGTCCCGCTTAGGGTGATGAGACTTGCCGACGATTGCGATCAAACAGGCGAATGCGGTCGGGGTGAGGTCGACGTGAAGCCCGAAGCAAGCCAACGTCACCAATGCCAGCGCAATGCTGCCGAGGACAAATTGCGCGGCTAAATTCCGGAAATTCGTGGCCTGGTTATGCACCATTAACAGGGCGTCCCGGTCTCTCCGATGCGCAAGATTAGAGCATTTTGCGGGGAAATCGGCAATTCGATTGCAGCTCCACGGGTCGATGACGCGGTTCCCAGGACCGTTCCGCATCCTTTGTTGCCACCCGAAAACAAACACCACAAACCTCCGTATAGCCTTCCGATCCCTTTCAATATCGGACTCTTACCCATGTATGATTGAGCCTCACCTGGCATCATTTTAATCTCGCTGTTAATCGAAAGAGCCGATTGCAGGTGAAAACATGTCGACGGTTCCGGCCAAAACGATTGAGCGCAACTGCAGAAATCCCGGCGGACTGGGAGGCGGCAGATGAGAGTGAAGCTCTGTTCGCGGTGTCCTTATGCACCGCAAGACGTGGCAAGCCACTACGATCCCGAAGCCGCACTTCACCTGTGCGCGAACTGCGACATCGAGCAAGGCATGCTCACCAACCACTATCCACGCGAGGCCTACAGGAGGCGACAATGCGCAACAATACCCAGTGTCCTCGAAATAGCGCAGCGAAGCGTTGCGCAATCTGTAACGGAAACTTTGGTCTCATCCGGTACTACTCCTGGCGAACTCCCCTATGTTCAAAGAAATGCGTCGAGCGCTTCAAGGCCCGCCAGGACGGCGACCGCAGATGGTTACGCCGGCTTCAAGCCGCCTGACGACACTTGCAGCGAGGATCACGCGGAAATTTCCTGCCGTCCGGAATTCCGGATCAAGGAGGCCGCGCAATGAACTTCTCACGCAAACTCCTTTTATGGATCTTGTGGAGCGGTCTCGGCTGCCTGCTGGCGATGCCGGTGCAGGCACAGGATGCACAAGGCCACGCCGCGCTTCACCAGCATCCTCCACAGGATCAGCTGCTGCACGAGAAATTCTATTCATCGTGGCACATGCCCGACCATCCCTCCCTCAGTTGCTGCAACGATGCGGACTGCTACCCGACTGAGATCGAGTATGTCGACGGCAACCTCTACGCAAAACGCAGAGAAGACGGGAAGTACATTCCGATTCCACCTGAAAAGGTAGAGCGCAACAGGGACAATCCCGATGGCAGAAATCACCTTTGCGCTCCCCCACCGAGCGCCTCCTCCCCCTCCGACACCGTGTTCTGCTTCGCATTGGGAGGCGCTACATGAGATTCGTGTTGGTGAATGGCAGGTCGCCCTGCACGCAATCTTTCTGTGCGCTGTGCCGTGCGCCGATCGGGGAGAGCTATCTGCGAGAAATCGGGACAGAGCTCTCCTACTGCGATCATGATTGCTACGCCGATCATTGCAAAGAGACCGCCCTTGCTCTCGAACATCACGCGCGATCATCACGAATAATCCTCGATCTGTGGAGCGACAAGGCGGTCGGCCTCGGGACGACCCGATCAAAATCTGATCCGAGAGTCTAACCATGAACTACGAAGCTTATTTCGGCCGTCAGCTCCAGGAGCTTCGCCGGGAAGGACGCTATCGCATATTTTCCAATCTGGAGCGCAAGGCAGGAGCCTTCCCCCGCGCCACACGTCGTCATGCCGGCGGGACAGGCGAGGTCACGGTATGGTGCTCCAACGATTACTTGGGGATGGGGCAGCACCTGGCGGTGCCGCGCTGAACGCGGGCCATCCAACGTTCGTGCCATGATTGGCACCATCGAAGAGAAGAGCGTCATGCACATGCTGGATTGGAATACATATCGGCAGCAGCTCGTCGCCGGAGTTGGCGGGTTCGCCAAGCTCAACCCCGATATCGTCAAGGGCTACACCACCTTGAGCCGGGCCGGCGAGAAGACCGGGCACCTCGATGAAAAGGCCCGCGAACTGATAGCGCTTGCGGTCGCCATCACCCTGCGCTGCGACGGTTGCATCACGGTGCACAGCGCGGCGGCCCGGGCACGGGGCGCGACCAGGGAAGAGATCGCCGAAGTGCTGGGCGTGGCGGTCTCCGTCAACGCCGGCGCCGCCGTCGTCGTCTACTCCACCCGCGCGCTCGACGCATTCGACGCCGCCGCCGAAATCAACACCAACGCCTAAGGAGAACTGGCGGCTCAGGTCACAACCTCACGACGCAGTGTCTGCGTTCACCGGCAGGGTGAATTGAAACGTGGCACCGTGGGGTACGTTTGCCGTAACCCACAGCCGGCCACCGTGAGCTTCGATGACCGAACGGCAGATCGAGAGTCCCATTCCCATCCCGTCGGATTTGGTGGTGAAGAAGGCGTTGAACAGCCGATCGGCATTCTCTGCGGAGATCCCGACACCGCAATCCGTCACGCTTACCAGCACTTGTTGTTTCTCGTCCTGGCGCGATTGGATCACCAGTTCGCGCGGCCGATCCGTGACCGATTGCATGGCTTCAATGCCATTCATTACCAGATTGATAATCA
>JAQGKJ010000841.1 GCA_028290165.1 Bradyrhizobium sp.
GGTGTTAGGCGCGACGATACCCGGCCGCAAAGCCGTCGCGCCAGCGCCGAGGTGCGGACAACAAATCGGCCAGATGCTTACTTAAAAAAATCGCTCGCTAACAAAAAAACACAAGAAAGCGAAACAATCTGGCTTTGTTCCAGTCACCGAAAAGACAGAGCGAATATCAGGGGGGGTACCGTGCGGTGATATCGGACCGCTCGGGCACCGCGCTGCCGATTTTGCTCGGCGCGGTCATCATCGCCGCGGCGATCTTGCTGTCGACGCTGATTACCACCGTGGGCACGAGGTTCGTCGGGATGGACAGTCCGAACGATGACAATATGTGGCTGGTCGACCGGCTGACAGGCAACGTCTACAAATGCCAGGCCTCCGAACGCGGCAAGGCCTCCTGCGAGGCCGAACTCGCAACCGGGGGTATCGGAGAGCGGGGCAAGCGCTGAGCGCCTGGAATTTTCGGCGCTTGAAACGCGCGAATCCGGCTAGATTGCCGGGCGATGTCCCGCGTCAATAATCCCCATCCCCTGACCAAGGCCGCGGCCAGGCGTATCTGGCTGCGCGCGCAGCGCCTCGACACCGAAACGCCGTTCGGCGAGGGGCCGGCGGCGACGGCTCAAGCCGTCGAACATCTCGGCTATGTGCAGATCGACACCATCAATGTGATCGAGCGCAGCCACCACCATATTCTATGGAACCGGATTCCCGAATACCGGCGCGCGGATCTGCGGCAGGCCCAGAGCGTCGACAAGAGCGTGTTCGAATACTGGACCCATGCATTGTCTTACGTTCCGACAAGAGACCTGCGCTTCTTTATCCCGGCAATGAAACGCCACAAGCGCGAGGGCCACAAATGGCTCTCTTCGGTCAAGCCGGCGGATTTGCGCAAGGTCATGAAGCTGATCCGGCGCGACGGCGCGCTGACCATTCGCGACATCGACGACGACGTGCTGGTCGACAGGGAGCATCTGTGGGCCAGCCGCAAGCCGTCGAAGCGGGCGCTGCAGCTCGCCTTCTACACCGGTGTGCTCACGATCAGTGAACGCAACGGCATGCTCAAAACCTATGAGCTGATGGCGCGGCATTTTGGCTGGGACAAGCCGCCGAAGGGCGCCTCGGCGAGCGAAGCCACCGCCTATCTGCTCGACCGCGCCCTGCGCGCGCAGGGCGTCGTCAGCCTCGATTCGATCTGCCATCTCGACGCGCCGAGCAAGCCCGCGATCCGGCGCCTGATCGAGGCCAGAGTCCGCCGCAACGAACTCAAGCCGGTCGCGCTCGAAAGCGCGGGCAGACTGGAGCACTGGGCGGAACCTGCGACGCTGGAGAGCGCGGGCGAGGCGGATTTGGAACTGGTGCATATCATCTCCCCGTTCGACCCGCTGATCATCCAGCGCAAGCGCACGCATCTTTTCTTCGACTACGAGCATCGCTTCGAGGCCTATGTGCCGAAGGAGAAGCGGGTGTTGGGATATTTCGCGCTGCCGGTTCTGGTCGGAGACGACATCGTCGCCGCGCTCGATCTCAAGACCGATCGCAAAAGCAAAAAGTTGCTGGTGCAGAAATGGAGCTGGGTAGGTGATGGCAAGCGAACGAACGGGCGCAAGGACCTAAAACGGCGTATCGAGGAAGAGCTGCACCGTTTTGAGCGGTTTCAGCTCGCGGACTGAGACCTTCGCGCGCGGAACCGGTAGCCTCCGCGCCGGTTAACTTCCGATAGCCAATCGGGAGGCGTTATGGACAACGACAAATCGATCCTGGAGAAAATCACCGACAAGGTAAAAAATATCGCCAACATCGCCGCGGACGCGGCCAATGAGGCCTTGAAGCCCGAAGCGCCGCCGCCGAAAGCGGATGAATACTCGGCTGCCAATATTCCGCTTGCCGCCGTTGGTCTGGTATCCGATCCCGTGATGGTCCCGACGGTGGCCATTGCTCCTGCTCGCAAGAGCAAACGCGCCGCTCCGAAACGCGCGGCAAAGAAGGCCAGCAAGAAGACTGCAACGGCGGCAAAAAAATCAGCCATGAAGGCAGCGAACCCATCGGCCGCGAGGCGATCAAGGAAAGCCGCCAAAGCCCACGCGAAGAAAACCAACAGGAAAACGGCGAAGAGGGTAGCGAAGAAGGCGCGAAAATGAACGCGTGCCTAGGTCATCCCCGATCGTGTTTCGATACCCGAAACTTCAATTCATCCACCTTGGTCAAAAGAAATTTCAATAGCGGAGATGTGTTCGCCTCGTTGTAGCCGAGGACAAGGTCGACCATCGGGGGCGCCCCCTGGATCGGCCGGCTGACGACCGCTTTCGGCAGCAGATTCTGAGCATAGAGCGGAGCCAAGCAGACGCCGCCGGTGGACGCCACCAGCGAAATCGCCATCGCCAGATTCTCGGCCTGATGCTCGGCCTTCAGGGCAACGCCGGTGCGCGTGACGTAATCGTCGATCACGGTGCGCAGGGTCGGCGCCCGAATGGGGGAGACGCCGATAAAGATCTCTCCCGCGAGGTCCTGCGGGCGAATTGAATTGCGCGCGGCCAAGGCATGATCGCGCGGCATCAGGACGATCAGTGGATCTTTTCGCAACGGCCGGAATTTTAGACCGGGCGCCTGCTTCTCCGGGCGCAAAAAGGCCAAGTCGATCTTCCCGCGAATGAGTCCTGCGGCGAGATCGGGCGAATCCTGGCTGTGGATGGTGACTTCGGTAGAGGGCAGTTCGGCGCGCAATATTCCCATCACCGCCGGAAGCCAATCCATCTCGTAACCGGTCAAAAAGCCGATCGCGAGTGATGTTCTCGCGGGTTGCGCCGCGCGCCGCGCCGCCTCGCCGGCGGCCTCGACCTGGAGCAGGGCTACCCGCGCATGATCGAGAAAGACTCTCCCCGATGCGGTCAGTTCGATTCCGCGAGGACCGCGGATCAATAACTGAACTCCGAGCTCCAGTTCGAGATCGTGAATCTGCCGGCTCAGCGACGGCTGCGCGGTATGCAGCCGCTTTTGCGCCGCCACCGTGAGGCTGCCCTCCTCGGCCACGGCGACAAAGTATCGAAGGTGCCGAAGCTCCATGGCGGCCATCCCTAAAAAGTATGGCTTTGACCCTACAAAGTCTTTCTCCCGCGCGCCAGAACGATCTACATCCCCAGCAATGGCAGCTGAAATACGGCAATTGGAGCCGCGGAGCCGCCGAGAATTGGAAACGACTGGAAAGGCCCTACAGGCATTGCCAGGCCTTTTGAAGGAGAAGCCAGATGAGCAATCCCGTTGTCCTGATCACAGGCGCTCTCACCGGCATCGGCCGCGCCACCGCGCTCGCCTTCGCGCGCGACGGCGCAAGTGTCGTCGTTTCCGGCCGCCGCGACGAGACCGGCCAGGCGCTGGTTGGCGAACTTCGCGCGCTTGGTGCCGAAGCGGAATTCGTCAAAGCCGACGTTCGCCACGAGAGCGACGTGCAGAATCTGGTCGACAGGACGGTGGCGCGTTTCGGCCGCCTGGACGTCGCCGTCAATAATGCCGGGACCGAAGGCAAGCCCGGCCCGGTCAGCGAACAAACCGCGGAGAGCTACGCGGCGACGTTCGACACCAACGTGCTCGGCGTGCTGCTCAGCATGAAGCATGAGCTGCGCGTGATGCAGGCGCAGGGCGCGGGCAGCATTGTCAACCTGTCGTCGACCTTTGGCCAGCGCGGCGCGCCCGGCGCGTCGGTCTACGCTGCGAGCAAGCACGCGGTTGAAGGTTTGACAAAATCGGCAGCGCTTGAAGCCGCCGCGTTCGGCGTCCGCGTCAACGCGGTCGCACCCGGGCCGATCGAGACCGCGATGCTCGATCGCTTCGCCGGCAGCGCCGAGCGGAAGGCCGGCCTTGTCGCCGGCTCGCCGCTGAAACGCGTAGGCAAGCCGGAAGAGATCGCCGACGCCATCCTGTTCGCCAGCTCGGCCAAGGCGTCGTTCATCACCGGCCAGATCATCAATGTCAACGGCGGCAAGACAGCCGCGTAAGCAATCTCCCATCCCAAATGGAGAATCACCATGACTGATCTCATCAGCAGAACCGCACTTGCGCAGCGAGGTGGATCACGGGTGATTCCATTCAGGCCGGTGGCGGCTCAAAAATCCGATGGAGGGAATTCCGGCGGCCGATCGACGTTGGCCGCAAATCGCCACGCACCCATTTCCGTTTTGTCTGGAGGTCAAGATGAGACTTTATCAATCGAACGCGTCGCCCAATTCCCGCCGGGTCAGGATCTTTCTGGCGGAAAAAGGCCTTTCGATGCCGATCGTGCCGGTCGATCTCGGAGCCAAAGAGCAGTTCTCCGAGGCCTATGCCGCGCTCAACCCGCGCCGCGTCGTTCCGACCCTGGTGCTGGATGACGGCACCGCGATCGGCGAAGTGCCGGT
Organism: Bradyrhizobium sp.; assembly: GCA_028290165.1. Next base: position 4,383 of record JAQGKJ010000841.1, read on the forward strand.
CATCTTGCGCTATCTCGAGGAAGTCCATCCCGACCCGCCACTGTTCGGAGCGACGCCCAAGAGCAGGGCGCTGGTTGCGATGTGGGAACGGCGCGTCGAACTGGAAGGATTTGCTTCCGCGATGGAAGCGGTGCGCAACGCCGCTCCCGCTCTCAAGAACCGCGCCATCGCCGGACCGCACGATTACGAACAGATTCCGGCGCTGGTCGAGCGAAGCAGACAGCGCGTCAGGAATTTCTACGCCGACTTCAATGCCCGGCTCGCCGACGTTGCGTGTGTGGCGGGCGATGAATTCTCGGTCGCCGACATTACCGCCGTTGTCACCGTCGACTTTGCGGCCAAAGCGGCCGGTCTTCCGATCGCCGAGCAACATACGGCCCTGAAGCGCTGGTATGATTTCGTCTCGGCGCGCCCGAGCATGGGGGCGTAGGAGAAGACCAGGAGGTGCCCGCGGGCGACGCCTTAATTGCGGAAACGACGGGCAGCGCTGAATTTGACCTCGAGAGACAAGAAATTCGTGTCTGATTAACCAGGACGCCCATCACGAAATCATGATCACTGACGAATGTTGACAATCGTCAGTAGATAATCAACACTCCCTCTCAGACCTTAACCGAGGGAGCTGTCATGTTCGCCCGTTCCGTTTTGTCGAGCTATTCCAAGCTTTTAGCCGGCGCGTCGCTGGCGTTGATGGCGATCGCGTTAACCGGCTGCAATGAACTGGCCGCCGAGAAAGCGGCGCCGACGCGCCCGGTTTTGGTGGCAACGGTGCATTACGAGGCGGAATCGCCCGAGCGCAGTTTTGTCGGCACCATCCGCCCTCGGATCGAGACCGACATGGGTTTTCGGGTTCCGGGCAAAGTCGCAAAACGCCTTGTTGAAGTCGGCCAGACCGTCGATGTCGGCCAACCCCTGGCAACCCTCGATGAGGTCGACCTGAAGCTGCAGGCCGAGCAGGCGGACGCCGAATTCCATGCCGCCACCGGCGTGCTGGCGCAGGCCGCCGCCGCCGAAACCCGCGCCAAGGATCTGCGGGTGAAGGGCTGGACCACCGACGCGCAACTGGATCAGGCCAAAGCCGCCGCCGATGAAGCCCGCGCGCGGCTCAATCGCGCCGAGCGCTCGGTCGATCTCACCAAGAACTCGCTTTCTTACGCAACGCTGGTCGCCGACACCCGCGGCGTCGTCACCGCGACCTTGATCGACGCCGGCCAGGTCGTGGCGTCGGGCCAGACCGCGATCCGCGTTGCGCGCTTTGCCGAAAAAGAAGCTGTGGTCGCGATCCCGGAGACACTTGTGGGCCGCGCCAAGGACGGCGTCGCGACGGTGAGCCTGTGGTCGGAGCCGAACAAGAAGTACGCGGCAAAACTGCGCGAGATCGCGCCGGCGGCCGATCCCGCGACGCGGACTTATCTGGCAAAATTCTCGTTGCCCGGCGCCGGCGACACCGTCTCGCTCGGCATGACCGCGACGCTGACGCTCTGCGATCCCGCCACGATGCGCGTGGCGCGGCTGCCACTGTCGGCGCTGTTCAGCGAAGGCAACGAACCCTCGCTCTATATCGTCGACGACAAGGGCGACGTGACACTAAAGCCGGTCGCGGTGAAGTCCTACGAGTCTAACGACCTCGTCATATCAGGCGGGGTCGATGAGGGTGCAAAGGTTGTGACGCTTGGCGTGCAGAAACTGGACCCGTCCCAGAAGGTCCGGGTCGTCTCGTCATTGTCGTTTTAGTCATTCCGAATTGAGGAGGGCGCGATGAAACACTTCAATCTTTCAGCCTGGGCGGTCAGCCATCCCGCACTCATTCTGTTCCTTGTCTTCGCGCTCGGTGTCGCCGGCTTCTTCTCTTACCAGCGGCTCGGCCGCGCCGAAGATCCTTTTTTCACCGTCAAGGTGGTGAACGTCTCGGCGATCTGGCCGGGCGCAACCGCGGCCGAAATGCAGAGCCAGGTCGCCGATCCCACCGAGAAGAAGCTGCAGGAACTGCCCTTCTTCGAAAAAGTGCAGACCTATTCGAAGCCGGCATTCACGGCGATGCAGGTCACGTTCAAGGATTCGACGCCGCCGAAGGACGTGCCGTATCTGTTTTATCTGCTGCGCAAGAAACTGGTCGACGTGCAGCCGCAGCTGCCGGCGGGTCTGCTCGGCCCCGTCGTCAACGACGAGTTCTCCGACGTCGATTCCATCCTCTATATGATGACCAGCAACGGCGGCGATTACGCGCAGCTGAAAAAGGCCGCCGAAGGCATGCGCCAGCGGCTGTTGAAGGTACCGGGAGTGACAAAGGTCGATCTCTACGGCACCCAGGACGAGAGGATCTACGTCGAGTTCTCGCACGCCAAGCTGGCGACGCTCGGGATCACGCCGCAGGCGCTGTTCGATTCGCTGGCCAAGCAAAATAACGTCGTGCCGGCAGGCACGGTCGAAACCTCCGCGCAGCGCGTGCCGCTGCGCGTCACCGGCGCGCTCGATGGCGTCAGGGCGGTGGCGGAGACGCCGGTCGAAAGCAACGGCCGGGTGTTTCGGCTGGGCGATATCGCGACCGTCACCCACGGTTACGTCGATCCGCCGAGTTTTGTGGTGCGCCAGGAAGGCAAGCCCGCGCTCGGCATCGGCGTGGTCACGGCCAAGGGCGCCAACATCCTGGAGCTCGGCAAGGACGTCGAGAAAGCGACCGCCGATTTCATGAAGGCGGTGCCGCAAGGCATCAATGTCGAGCAGATCGCCGATCAGCCGAAGGTGGTCGAGCACGCCGTCGGCGAGTTCGTGCACTCCTTCATCGAGGCGCTCGCGATCGTGCTTTTTGTCAGCTTCGTCGCACTCGGCTGGCGCACCGGCATCGTGGTGGCGCTGTCGGTGCCGCTGGTGCTGGCGATCGTCTTCATCGTCATGAATGCGATGTCGCTCGACCTGCATCGCATCACGTTGGGCGCGCTAATCATCGCGCTCGGTCTATTGGTCGACGACGCCATCATCGCCGTCGAGAT
>JAQGKJ010000571.1 GCA_028290165.1 Bradyrhizobium sp.
GATGCCTTGGCGTCTTATAGGCATCCGCCGCCCATCCCTGGCCGGGGCCGAATACCAGAACGGAGGCGAGCGCGACGACGGTTCGCATCAACATGGTTGCTATCCTCTCAAGCGCTTTCGATTGAAAATGCCGCTGGCTTCTGTCCGGAAAGCCAAGTCTGCCACATCCGCGCATAGGCCGCTTCAATATGCGCGGTGGATTTCGGTAAATTGAACAAGGCACCGGCGTCGCGGTTGTCCTGCAGTTTTTGCCGCAGCGCGATCAGCCGTTGCGGATCGTGCGCCAGTGCCAGCGCCGTCCGTTCATAGTCTTCGAGCGACCCCGTGATCAATTCCGGCATGTCGGTCGCCGTCAGCAGGCTGCCGGCGACGCGGCCCGCAAAGGTGTCGCCGCAACATGTCAGAACCGGCAATCCCGCCCACAGCGCATCGCTGGCGGTGGTGTGCGCGTTGCAGGGCAAGGTGTCGAGAAACAGATCGGCATGCCCGTGACGCTCGAGATGTTCGGCCGCCGGAACCAGCGGGGCAAACACCAGGCGGCCGGAGGCGACGCCGCGTTTCTCGGCTTCCGATCGCAAATTGCCTTTGACCAGTTCGTTCGTCTCGAGCAACCACAATACGCTGCCGGGAACCGATCGAAGCAGGCGCATCCAGATATCGAAAAATGCCGGCGATATCTTGTAGCTGTTGTTGAAGCTGCAGAACACCAGCCCTTCCGCCGGCAGTCCGCAATTCCCTCGCGACGTGCGGGCGCTCGCCAACTCGCGCCGTCGGTCGTTTACCTGATAGCAGCCGGGAAGCTGGACCAGTCTTTCCGAAAAAAACGGCTGCTGGCTCGCGGGGACAACGAATGCATCGACCATCATGTAGTCGATGAAATCCGCCCCCATGGTGGCGGGAAAACCGAGATAGCTCACCTGCACCGGCGCCGGCCGATAGGCCGATATCGCCGGCCGGGCATGATGGGTATAGCCCTTGAGGTCGACCAGGATGTCGACGCCGTCGGCATGGATGGACTGTGCCGCCTCGCGGTGTGACAGGGCACCAACGTCGATAAAACGGTCGAACGCGGCAGCAAGCCGCGCGCGCATCGGGCTGTTGTCATCGGGTCCGTAGGAATAGGCCAACACCTCGAAGCGGTCGCGGTCGTGGCGCTCGAACAATTCGACCATCAGCTGCGCGGTGGCATGCTGATGAAAATCTCCGGACAGGTATCCGAGACGGATGCGTTTTCCCCCCACGCCGGGCTTGTGCGCGAACACGGTCTCCTGCGGCGGCCTGATCGGCCCGACCCAGTGCCGGGCACAGATCAGTTGATCCGATGCGGACGCCGGCGTCGAGAACAGGTAAAATGGCGGAACACGAGATCCTTGCCGCACCATCTCGACCAGCTTTTCCTGGTCCGCTTCGATATCGTCCCACCGGCACGCCTGCGCGCGATGATAAATCAGCTGACCGAACGCCTCGGTGTAATCGGGCCGAAGACGCAAGGCGTCGCGATAGGCTTCAATCGCGCGGGAGAGATCGCCGAGTTCGCGCCAGGCGTTTCCGAGATTATAAAATGCCTCGGGGAAATCCGGCTTGTGCGCCAACGCTTGCTCAAACGCCGTCCGCGCCTCGTCGGGACGCCCTGCCGCCAGCAACGCCGTCCCCATATTGTTGCAGGCGTCGGCATGGTCAGGCATTCGTTGCAGCAGCTGACCGTAAAGATCGATCGCGTCAGCCGTGCGTCCAAGTTCCAGAAGCACGATACCGGCATTGTTGATCGCATCGGTGTAATCCTTGCGAAGCCCGACGGCCTGACCGTAAGCCGCCAATGCGTCTTCCAGTTTGGCCTGGCGCTGCAGCACTGTCGCGCGATTATAAAACGCCTCGGCGTAGTCCGGTTGCAGCCTGGTGGCAGCCTCGAAAGCCGCCAGCGCGTCGTCGAGGCGGCCCTGGTCCTTCAAAACCGTTCCCAGATTATTGTGGACGACGGCAATGCCGGGATTGAGCGAAACCGCCCGTCGATAGGCCGCTTCGGCGGCATCCAGTTCACGCATCTCGTGCAGCACGACCCCGAGATTGAATTGGGCCTCCGCGTAGGCCGGTCTCAGCGCGACCGCCTCGCGATAGGCCGACGCCGCCTGGTCGAGCCGGCCCTGCATCTGGAGCAGCACGCCGATATTGTTGTGGGCTTCGGGATAATCACGTCGCGCCTTGATGGCGGACCGATAAGAGGCCATTGCCTCTTCGAAGCTGCCTTGCTGCCGCAGCGCATTGCCTAGCGCGAAATGGGCCGGGGCATAGTTCGGATTGAGTTTTAGGGCCTCCCGGTGCGCGGCGATGGCATCGGCCAGCCTGCCTTGCTGCTGCAGCACCGATCCGAGATTGTTGTAGCCTGCCGGATAGTTCGGCCTCAGCTCAATTTCTTTACGAATGAGCCGCTCGGCACCGGCAAGATCGCCCTGCTGGGCCGCGATGATGGCAAGGTTACCAAAGGCGGCGGCGTTGGTGGGATCAACTCTCAGGACCGAAGCATAAAGCCGCCTGGCATCTCCGATCGAGCCCCGGCGTTGCGCCGCCAGGGCTTCTTGCAGCAACTGTTGCGGTGTCGAATTTCCCACAGCGGTGTGCGTTCTCAAGCGGAAACCCGCAGCGTTCACTCGCGCTGCCGATAGTTAGTGTATTGGATGTCGAAGCTCGTTGCTCCATAAAGCTTCACATAGATAGTCGGACCGGAGAGCTTCACTTCGTCGATTGAGCGTGGCCCCTTGAACAAGGTCCCTTCATTCTCGTGGCCGGCTGCATAGATGACCGCCTGCCCCGTCGGCGGCGTCAACGTCACGATCATGGTCACCACGGTCGCCGATTCAGGAATGTATTTCGACACATCGACCTTGATCGGTACCGGCTCGAC
>JAQGKJ010000875.1 GCA_028290165.1 Bradyrhizobium sp.
TCATGGCAACGAATATTACCGTCTGCCAAGGCTGGGCCATCAGCGCGCCGCCCGGCACCAGGACAAGGCCAATCGCGAGGCTGAAGCCGGCAAAGGTCGTGACGTTGGGCAGTATCGCAAATTCGACAATTGCCGCGAAGGCGGCGGTCAAGCCGGTACCGACCATAAAGCTCATCAAGGTCGCATAAGCTTGATCGGCCCTCTGCGCGAACAGGATAACGCCGATCGTAGCGAAGACAAGGGCCTGCGGGCCATTCGGCCATTCGGTCACGATCCAAAACAACTCGACCGCACCAATCGTAACGAATACGCGCGCCCCATCCAGCAGAGAAGGAAGCAAGTCGGGCACCTGGAGCCGCGTGGATCCAGATACAGGAATGCTTCGGGCGGGATCGGCCAGCAGTAACATTCCATCGAGCGCCCGGCGAATGCCGATCAGGGCCCGGGCTGTCTGATCCGCGAGCAATCGGAGTGACGGCGTGGGGTTGGGCAAAGCTGTCAAAGCTCGCGCCGCTGCGACGCACGCTCGACGCGCGCTGGATGGATCGATTGCCCAGCTTTTTGCCTGGCCTTCCGTCGGCACTGAACGCAGCTCTTGCATATTCCCAAGTACAATGTCGGCCTCGCGCCGGCCCTGGTTACTCGGCAACCGCTCGAGGTGAACGGCCACCATGCGCCAACCGGACAGAGCCGCGAACAGGCCACCCACTGCCGTCTGCAATGTCGGCGAGTAAGGGCGCAGGTCAGAGCTCTCCCCAAGCGCTTGGTCGACGATGGGATCGAGCGCGATGACACGCCGGACGAGGTCGCGCCGAACCGGACGCGTTTCCGACAGCTCCGGCCCGGCAAGCGCAAACGTGCCGGCCTGCCTTCCGGTGATTTCGGCCGAAAGCTCGGCGAACTGGACAGCCAGCCGTCGCCGCGCGCCACCGAAGTCGGTCCCAGCGAGAACGACGCCCGCGCAGACGATGCCGATGCAGATTTCGCTGGCGCGGGTGACGGCGAGCATGAACACGTCGCCGTTCGCGCCTCCAGTCGCGCCGAGTTCGTCGTTCGCGATGATCGCCGCCGTGTAACCCGCGAGCGCCGCCGCGTACGAGGCGAAGTTGCGCAGCAGCGTAGCAATGAAGCCACATATGGCGCCCCAGACCGCAAGACCTATGAGGAAGCCGATGCGGCTTTGCGGGAAACACGCTGTCAGGACCACGATCGCCACGGCGCCCAATACCGTGCCGATCATCCGAAACGAGCCCTTGCGCAGCGAAGCGCCTAGCCTTGGCTGACACACGACCGCCGCGGACGTGCCGGCCCAATACGCGTTGTCAAGCTGGAGCCAGAACGCAATGTAGAGCGCGAGGCAAACCGCGGCCCAAAGCCGCAAACCGAAGAGCAACGCCGGAGCAGCGGAACGCAACGCGCGCGCCAGTCGCGCTTTATCGGGCCAGTTGGATTGAGGCTGTGCCAACGCCCACAATTTGGCACGGCTCATCGGCGTCCCCATGAGCCTCGACGGATGGGATTGGCAAGACTGGGGCAGAAACGTTCGATGCACATTTTCGGAAGGATGAGGCCGAAGGCCATCGCCACGATGATTAGCGCGGCCGTCGTCCCGTCCGCGATCGTATTGAGCAGCCCGTCCACTGACGTCTTCTCGCCGAGCGTGACCAGATCGACAAAGCCGCCGGCCATTCGGAACAGGTACACGCCGGGCATCAACGATACGACGGACGCGAAGGCGAATGCCGCAAAAGGCATTCGCAACCGATCCGCGATCGGCGTGACGATGATACCGACCACCAGGCAGGCGACGAGCGCGCCGGTCTCCACGCTGGCACCCGCCAGCGAAATCATTCCCCAGCGCGAGGCATGCCCGAGCATTCCGATCGCGACGGGAATGGGTAGCATGCGCCAAGGCATTGCGAAGAACGTCCCGTAAGCCGCGACCGCGACACCCGCCGCGATAACGTCAAATCCGAGAGGCACCGGATGGGACGGCACCAAAACCGGCAAGCTTACGCTACCGAACGAGAGACCCGTGAGCAGGCCCGTGCAGATCATCAGGATAATCACGCCGGCATAAGCGATGCGCGAGGCTCCCAGTGCGACGCGTGCGCGGGCAAGGTCGATCGTGCCGTTGAGCAAATGCGGTCCGGGTACCAGGATCATGCACGGACAAACCGCAATGAGTCGCAACGCCGAGCTGAATTGGAGACGAACGGCGATGGCGCCGACGGCACCTGCCAGCAACGCCGCGCAAAGCGGCTGAACGAACAGATTGCGGCTGATCCCCGACAGCCATCGGCGGAGACAGGCCCCGGCACCGGCGCTGATTGCGATCAACAGCAGGCTGAACAAGTGAGTCGCGCCGAAAATCACGGCGAGTGCCGCCGCCCCTGCCGCCGCAAGCAGCGCGAACCGCGCCATCGACACCGGTGGAAATCGTGCGACCGCCTCAAGTGCCGACCGCGCCGCTTCGGCATTGAGGCGGCCGTTGCAGACGTCGTCGATCACGCCCGCTGTCGCAGCTACCTTGCGCATGTCCACGCCCACCGGAGCCGCAGCGAGAATTTCCTGCCGCGAGCCGCTGCCGTCGTCGATGCGGATGGTCAGGTCGCCCCAGCGGGGAAAGACGGTCGCGCGAAATCCCAAGGCATCGGCGAGTTCGTCGACAGCGGATACGACTCTTTCAGAGGATTGACCGCTCTCGAACAGCAGCCTGGCGCTGAGCGATATCAGGGCAAGTTCTTCCGCCGATGCCACATGCGTTTCGGGCCCGGTAGGGATCGATCGCACCTCGGGCGACGGGGCGTAGGCATGATGGGTGCCGGTATGGTTCATGGGCTCGCTTGCCTCGCGCGATTGCTTGGCTTTCTCCGTGTGCGTGGGCCAGTCATCGGCTCACGAGACGACTAATACTAATACTGCACGGCTGTCGTCTTGATCTTGCCCCTGAAGACGCTGTAGCTGACGAGCGTGTAGAGCAGCATCAACGGAAAGACGACCACACCCCCCCAGAACATGAACAGCAGACTGGACTGCGGCGCGGCCGCTTCGTCGATCGTGATGACGAACGGGATCATGTAGGGCCAGAAGGACAGCGCGAGCGTACCAAATGCCGCCACGAAGATCACCGCGACCGTGTAGAACGGCCAACGGTCGTTCTGACGGAGGATGCTGAGCGCCAGCACAATGGCTGCGACCGCGCCAATCGCAGGGAATACGAAGAGATACGGCCGGTCGATCCAGCGATGCAGGATCGGGAGGTGCTCGGCCAAGGCGTAGACGAAGACGACGACGAGAAACGCCAATACGGCAATCGCGAGAACGCGGATCTGGTGGTGCGCCCTGTCGCGGACCTCGGCGTCGCATTTCTTCACCAGCCAGCAGGCGCCGAGCAGTGCGTAGCCAAGGCACAGGCCGATGCCGCAGAGGGTCGAAAACGGCGTGAGCCAGCCGAAGTCACCACCGGAATATTGACCGTTGGTGACCTTGAGCCCCTCGACCAGGGCCCCGACCGTTGTCCCCTGCATGAAGCTCGCAATCAGCGATCCGCCGGCAAAGCTCAGATCCCAGATCCACCGCATCCGTTGCGTCTTGTCGCGAAACTCGAACGCCACGCCGCGAAGAATCAAGCCCCCCAGGATGAAAAACAGGGGAAGATAGAAGGCCGAAAGGAGAGTCGCGTAGACGGGGGAAAAGGCCGCCCACAAGATAACGCCGGACACCACGAGCCAGGTCTCGTTGCCGTCCCAGATCGGCGCGATTGCTCTCAGCATGTCGCGGCGCTTTTCCTCGCCTCGCGTCAAGCCGAATAGCATGCCGATGCCGAGATCGGCGCCGTCGAGCAACACGTAGAGCAAGATGCTGATGGCCAAAAGCAGAACCCAAAACATCACCATGGCTACTCTCCCGCGCCTACTTGGCTGGGTTCGTGAAGCGGACCCGTATTGGACAGCGACATCGGCCGGCTCGGGAACGCAAGGCGCAGAGTATCGAACAGCTTGCCGGCGGGACCCGTGCGGATGAGCCGATAAATATA
>JAQGKJ010000014.1 GCA_028290165.1 Bradyrhizobium sp.
CGCGGCAGCAATGTCAGCAACCTCTTTGCGCCCGACTTTAACCGTTCGCGGGTCGATGCATTTGGGTTGATCACCGGTCAGATCGGCTACGCCTGGAACAACGTCTTGTTTTACGTAAAGGGGGGTGCCGCCGTCACCGGCGACAAGTATGACGCCTTCAGTGGGAGGACCGGCCTGGTTCTCGCCTCGGCGAACGAAACCCGTTGGGGCGGCACGGTCGGTGCTGGTTTCGAATACGGGTTTGCTCAGAACTGGTCGGTCGGTGTCGAGTACGACCATCTGTTCATGGGCTCTCGCAACGTCACTCTGACCGGACCTCTTTTCTCCGAGACGGAGCACATCAAGCAGGACGTCGATATAGGTCTGGTTCGCCTGAACTACCGCTTCGGCGGCTTCGGCGGCTTCGGCGCCCCGGCCACGGCCCGTTACTGATTCTCTAATTCTCCAAGCCCAACTCAAGCCCCGGCGTCGTCCGGGGCTTTTTGTTCAACCCTATAGCCGCTCGTAGGTATGGGCGAGCTGACCCGGCAGTCTCCAGAACAAGTGGTCGCGCCGATCCATTCCAAAACCATGCCCGTGATCCTGCTTGCGCCATCTTGGACCTGATCACCGATCAGAATCTTTTCGCCATGAAGCGCAATCGCGCGACGGAAATCGCCTACCGGCGTGTCCTGATAGATTTCAACGGGAGGGGCGCCGTCGGACGAACGCATGATGTTGGTTCTGGCAGTGCCGGGTTCGACCAGCGTGACTTCGATACCGAACTTCCCGATTTCCGGAATGGCCCCTTCATTCCTTATTCAGATGCACATTGATTTTGGAAGCATCCGGGGAAAGCTGCTTTCCACCTAGAGCGTGATGACTTTTCTTCGAATCGTCATCCCGCTCTATCTTTTGATTGAGCATGATCTTTTTCGGAAAACCGGTACCCACTTTTCCGGATCATGCTTTAAGCTCCCTTGCTGTCCTGTTTGCCGATCACGCAGCGCCATGCCGCAAGGCGCTCGGCCGGATGCTGCTTCATCCACGCGGCGAGCTGCGGCGCGCCCATCAGGCAGGACTGCATCGAGACGTCAGCGAAGTCCGAGGTGGTAACGGCCTGCTCGTGGCAATTTGCCGGAGAGGAGAGACTGCAGAGCACGGCGATGATCTTGATCATGACAGGAGAACCCCGTCGCTGCGATCGGCGTTGGCGCCGCTGACCACATGACCTACCGGTGCCTTGTCCTGCTGCTCGCTGACCGGGTCAACCGGCGGGAAGATGCAGTCATATATCGCGCGGGCTTCTCGAATTTGGCGGGTTCGCTCGCGCTCAGACTTTGGGATAAATCGAATAACCTTGCCCATATTCGCTCCAAACTTTAGTTAGAGGATGAGTCCGCCATTAGATGACGAACAACATTCAACGTCTGATTTGGGACCTCAGCGCCAACTTTGAAGCTCTGCAGGCGGTAACGAAGGAATAAAAAACTCGTGACTGGGCGGGCGCCGGGCAGCCCAACGTCCCCAGGCATTACTTCCTGCGGTTCGGTCTTTCCGAAGCTGGTGTCGCGTTCGCGTGAGCGCACGCCCCGGGGCGTCACGGCCGCTGGCCTCCAGAACCGTCTACGAATACTTCAATCGGGAGAGGGTGATTGATCACGTAGGTGCCGAAGTTCTTGTCATGCTTGTCGGGTTGGATCAGGCCGCTTGCGTCCTTGGCGCGGGCCAGCAATGTGTATTGCCCCGGTTCCGTCGGCGTCAGCCAATCGAATTTCCACCGCCGCCACGCATGCCGTCGCACAGGATCAAGGAATTCTGCCTCGGCCCAGGTTCGGCCACCGTCGGTGCTGACAGCGATCTCGGCCACGTCGGTTTCGCCGGACCACGCGGCACCGAAAACCGTGTAGATGCGATTCGGGGCCAGCGTTTCGTAAACCCGTGGTCGAGCGATTTCGGATTTGAGGTTCATTTCTCCCAACGGGCGTCGCACCGGCTTTCCATCCATCGAGGCCCAGTAGGCATAATCCGATGTCTGCCAGTAGCCAAGAAACGGCTCGCGCACGGCCTGGATGCGCGTCAGCCACTTGACGGAAGCCATTCCATAATGCCCAGGCACAATCGCGCGCACCGGAAATCCGTGATCCTGCGGAAGATCGCGACCATTCATCTGGTAGGCGATCAGGACTTCCGGCTGAATGGCCTTGGCGCGGGGCAGGCTCCAGGTATACGAGATTGGTTCGGGAGGGATGGGTTCTTCTTTGGGCGTTCCGCGATCCGCGCCTTCGAGCACGATCTCGCAAGCATCGTCTGGCAAGCCGGCACGCTCGAGCAGCGCCCGCAGCGGAACACCGGTCCATTCCGCGTTGCTGACCGCGCCGAGCTCCCACTGGGCTCCTTGCACCTGCGGGACGAGAAAGACCCGGCTATTTCCCGCGCACTCCAAGGTCGCAACGCGGGTCTCGGATGGCATGCTTCGCAACTCTTCGTAGCTCAGGGTGAAGGGATGCCCGACCGCACCATCAATGTGCAGTCGATAAGAGGCGCAGTCCAGGGCTGGTATCGGAAAATGACTGCGGATGTAGAACAGCTCGGTCGGCGTGAGAAAGGAGTCGATCCGATCGAAGGGAGCCTCCAGATTCTTCGGCTCCTTTTGTCGAATGGTGAGACCCGCCGACGAAAATTGACTCGCATTATCCACGTAATGGGTCTTTGAGCCGTCCATCATCTTCTCCTATTTGCCGGTCGGGATTCGAGCGAAGGTCGCATGCGACGCGTCCGGCGGCTGCGCCAGGAACAAGGTCAGGTAAATCGCCATGGCAATACCGAGCAGTGCCAGCAACAAGGCCACAATCACACCTTGCCTGGACAGCGAGCGGTCCACGAACTGATCGCGGGTCAATTGGCCAGCCAGACGCGTAAAGCGCTGTGCGGAAAACAGGTTCACGGCTGCGCCGATCGCGATAAGCGCGGCTCCAAACCAGATTGAGAAATCGTGCGGATGACCGGCGGGAGTCTGTTGGGTCAGGTGGAGCTCGTCCCCGAATATTCCAAAACGCGCCACCACGAAGCCTAATCCCATCAACGCGATGCCCGTGCGAATCCAGGCGAGAAACGTTCGCTCTTCCGCCAGATAGTCGCGCAAGTCGGACGCCGGCTTTGCCTTGATGGATGTATCCATTTCGACTTCACCTGCCTCCATGGTCCCTCCTGCGCGACACAGCTCACAATTGTTTGTTCTATGGTGCGCAGCCGTCTTGTGCGGGACGCTGAACCTTCTGCTTTGCGACGTTTGCACCAAATGAGGTAGCGGCCCGCGCGGACTTGCCAATTAAATACAAGTTTATTGTCAAGCCTGATTGGCCCGCGCCTGGGAGGCGCCGCGCGCTCCGCACTCTCGATCGCCCCAGTTCGCTCTCTAAACCCGATTTTAATGGCGCTCGCCCAGCGGCGGACCTAGATCAGCTTCACGTCGACATATCCTCAATCATCGTGGAGTTTTGTCATGTCGAACACCTCAACAAAAATCGCGCTCGCGTTGGTGGTAGCGCTCGCCGTCCCCGCCGCTGCATCTGCGCAATTTGGACGAACCGCAGGTCGGGTGGGATCTGGAAATGTGCCGATCAGCGGCATTCCGCCGGGCCCGGGAAACGCCGGTGGCATGAACAATACAGCGGTCGATCCCAGCGGCATCGGCAACGCCTCCAGGATGGCTCCGCTGCCGCAGCCGCGCATCAGCGCCCCCGTGATTCCGAAATTCAAGTAAGCCAGTATAACCAATAACTTCGCACGGTCGCGCACACGGACCGCAGCAACATGCGGTCCGCGCTGCCGGGGCCATTGGAACATCTGAACGACGGCGCCGTTGGTAGCGGTTCCATTTTCCGGGTCGGCGATGAATATCCTTGATCCACAGGGTCCGATCGCAGCCGCCGATAAAACCATCCTGATCGATTCGCTTGCGATCATGCTGGCGATCGTGGTGCCGACCATTGTCGCGATCTTTGCCTTTGCCTTCTGGTTTCGCGCCTCCAACACCAGAGCCTTCTACTGGCCGGACTGGGAATATTCGGGGCGTATCGAGATGGTGGTCTGGTCGATCCCGGCACTCACCGTCATCCTGCTCGGTGGTGTCGCCTGGATCGGTTCGCATCAGCTCGATCCGGCCACGCCGGTGGAGGGGACGGGAAGCCCGGTCAGGATCCAGGCCGTGTCGCTCGACTGGAAATGGCTGTTCATCTATCCGGATCAGGGGATTGCGACTGTCAACGCGCTGACCGTGCCGGCCGGTGCGCCGCTGCACTTCGAGCTGACATCCGGCAGCGTGATGACCGCATTCTTCATCCCGCAGCTCGGCAGCATGATCTACACCATGAACCACATGGTGACCCGGCTGGAGCTGCGCGCCGACAATGAGGGCACCTACCAGGGCCTGGCCGCGCATTTCAGCGGCGACGGCTTTCCGGAAATGTTGTTCGACGTTCACGTCGTATCGCAAGTTGCGTTTCCCGACTGGGTGGCGAGCACGGCCCGAAGCGACCGGGTGATGAACGCAGACAGCTACTGGAAGCTCGCCCAGCAGTCGCTCGTGCCTGACAAGCCGACCTTTCGACTCGACGATCCCAGGCTGTTCGACGCCATCGCGACCCAAAAGATTCCGCCCGCGCCGGGGCCACAACTGACCACCGAATCCGC
>JAQGKJ010000019.1 GCA_028290165.1 Bradyrhizobium sp.
GCCGAGATCGTGACCTTGAGCATCGTGCAGGGCTTCGGCTTCGGGCTGGTGTTCGTGCCGCTCAGCACGGTGGCGTTCCTGACGCTGCCCAACCACCTGCGCACCGACGGCACCTCGATGCTGACCCTGATGCGCAACGTCGCCAGCTCAATCGGCATCTCCGTCGTCATTGCGCAGCTGACGGAAGGCTCGCGGCGGGCCTATGCGGTGCTGTCGGAACACGTCACGCCATTCAATCACGCGATGCAGATGCCTGACGTCCGCGGCCTGATCGACATGAGCACCGACAAGGGCCGCGCCATGATGGATGCGCTGGTCAACATCCAGGCGCAGATCATCGCATTTTCGCACGATTACCAATTGGTGATGGTGGTCACGCTGTGCGCGATCCCGCTGGCGGTCATGATCGGCTCGACCAAGGCGACCTTGCGCAGCCAGTCGGCGGCGCCGGAACATGCGGTGACCGAGTAAAGCATCTCCGCGTCACGCGGGCGAAGCCGCCCGATCGCCGGCACCACACTATGCCGTGGGCATCTTCCCGATGACGCCGTCAAAGGCATTTCCCATCTCGACGGTAGACGGCGAGAGCCTCGTGAATAATTCAAAGGCATCCGCGGCCTGGTAAATCGCGAATTCACGTCCCGTCATGATACGGGCGCCTCTGGCCTTTGCAGCCACCAAGAGTGGCGTCAGGAGCGGAAAATAGACCGCATCGGCGACCCACAACCGGTCATGCAAAAGGTCATCCCGAATCGGGGTGCCCTGATTGGGGAACATTCCAACGGGTGTTGCATTGACCGCGCCGACCGCCCCGCGAAGGGCACCCTCAACGTCGTCCGTGGCGACGGCGTTACCGTGAGGGCGCAGACGCAGCGCAAGTTTCTCGGCCTTGGTCCGGTCTGCATCGAAGATGCGGATCTCGGCGATACCGAGATTCGCCAGCGCGAAACCAATCGCCCTGCCGACGCCGCCTCCTCCGATCAAGGCAACGGCGCCGTGCTCTGCACCTTTGACCAGATCGCTTGCAGCCCGGGCAAAACCCGAGGTGTCGGTGTTGTGACCGACCAGGCTCTGATTACGAACCAAGACGGTGTTGACCGCGCCGATGGCTGCTGCGACCGGCGACAGTTCGTCGAGCAGATCGACCACCGCCTCTTTGTACGGAAAAGTAACGTTCACGCCGGCAAAGCCAAGGCGCCTGACACCATCCAGCAGCGCGCGCAGCTCCTCGCGGCCGGCGCCCGCGACCTCGATCAGATGATAATGGCAGCGGATGCCCAAAGCGCGCGCAGCCTGCTCATGCATCGCAGGCGCGGCGGAATGCGCAATCGGTGCTCCGATCAAACCGGTGAGAAAGTTTTGACCAGTCAAAGGCTGACGCTTTCGCGGTAAACCCGTCTCAAATATCGAAAAACACCGTCTCGTTGTCGCCCTGCAAGCGGATGTCGAAACGATAGACCGCGCCGCCATTGCCGGGCTCGCGCCTCGCGATCAGCGTCGGCCGGCGGTCGGCCGGCACCAGCGCCAGCACCGGATCGGCGGCGTTGCCGGTCTCGCCGTCGAAATAAATCCGCGTATAATTATGCAGCAGCATGCCGCGCGCGAAAATCGCGACCAGGACATGCGGCGCCTGCGGCTTGCCGTCGGGATCGGGCACCGCGCCCGGCTTGATGGTGTCGAACGCATAACCGCCGCTGCCATCGGTGCCGGCCCGGCCGAACCCCTTGAACGCCGAATTGGGCAGCGCGCGCGTGTCACGGGGATCGCTGAATCGCCCCTGCGCGTCGGCCTGCCAGATTTCCAGCATGCAATCCGGCACCGGCTGCCCGTCGCCGTCGAACACCCTGCCCTCGATCCGGATGCGGTCGCCCGAGGCGTCCTGGGTAATCAGGTTGTTGGTGAAGGCGTCGTTCCAGGCGTATTGGCCGTTCGGCGTCAGCCCGTACTTGAAGAACGGGCCGACGGTCTGCGACGGCGTGATGCCCTGTGGTTTGCCCTGCACTATCTCGTCTCCATCGGCGTGGCGTCGCGCCCGCGCAGCACGATGTCGAAGCGGTAGCACAGCGCCCATTCCGGCTGGGTGTGCTCCAGATCGAACGACGACACCATCCGCATCCGCGCGTTCTGGTCCGGCACCGAATTGAAGATCGGGTCGAATTCGAACAGGGGATCGCCCGGAAAATACATCTGGGTCACCAGCCGCGAGACGAAGGCGTGGCCGAACACCGAGAAATGGATGTGGGCCGGCCGCCAGGCATTGTGATGGTTGCCCCAGGGATAGGCGCCTGGTTTCACCGTGACGAAGCGGTAATAGCCTTTGGCATCGGACTGGGCGCGGCCGGCGCCGGTGAAATTCGGATCGAGCGGCGCGGGATGCTGGTCGCGGACATGGATGTAGCGGCCGCAGGCATTGGCCTGCCAGACCTCGAGCAGCGCATTCGGCACGCCGCGGCCGTCCTCGTCCAGCACATGGCCGTGCACGATGATGCGCTCGCCGAGCGGCTCGCCGGCATGCTGGGTGGTGAGATCGTTGTCCCCCTCGCGCACGGTCTCGTGGCCGTAGACCGGCCCGGTCAGTTCCGACAGCGTGTGGCGCATGATGATGAGCGGCTTTTGCGGGGCGCGCTTGAGCGCGCTCTTGTAGCCCGGCGACAACCGCGGCGGATGCGCCGCGTTGCTTTCGATGGGATAGGCGAGTGTCATGGGGCAGTCTCCCCGTCATTGCGAGCGCAGCGAAGCAATCCAGCGTCGGCCAATAAGAGTGGATTGCTTCGTCGCTG
>JAQGKJ010000084.1 GCA_028290165.1 Bradyrhizobium sp.
GGGCCGCGCCATCGATTGACATCTGCGGTGTAGGCCATTTCCCTCTCCATGACGGCATCACGCCGTTGTGAATGTAAATAACATTTACATACCTAACCCATCCCGGATTTTTGTCAAGCCGGGCGCACCCGGCGCCTTCGAAATTATTTTGGGGTGCCCCAAGGACCCGATGGCGGAACAGGTGGCGGACCTGACTGCGGTCCTGCCGGTTTTTGATCGGCCTGCTCCTTCGGGGCCGGCGGCCTGCGGTCGGTCGGGAAGCCGAGGCCACGCAGATAAATCAGCACTTCGGCTTCCAACAGATCCTCCGCCGACATCGGCAGCTTCCGGCGCGCCGCATCGCCGCGTGCAAACAGTGAAGCCACGCCGTGCGACATCGACCAGATATGCAGCGCGATCATCATCGCCGGCGGCCGCGGCACGCCGGGCGGCGCCAGCGCGGCGAGCCGCTCCGCGGCAGCCCTGATGATGCCGAAAGCGCGCTCGCTTGCCGCTAACAATGCGGGACTAAGGTCGACAGGAAGCCCGGATTCGAACATCGCCGAATAGAACGCCGGCTCGTTGCGGGCGAACGCAAGATAGGCTTTGCCGACCCGCTCGAACGCGGTGACGGTGTCCGGGCGTCCGTCGTCCCAGGCCTCCGTCAGCGCCGCCTCGAACTGCTCGAAGCCGCGTTGAGCGATAGAGGAGAGCAGTTCGTCGCGGTCGCGAAAATGCCGGTAGGGCGCAGCCGGGCTGACGCCGGCCATGCGCGCGGCATCGGCAAAGGTGAAACCGGCCGCGCCTTTTTCCGCGATCAGTCCGAGCGCTGCCTGCAGCAGCGCCTCTTTCAGATTGCCGTGATGGTAGCCGCGCTCGGCGCGGCGCTCTTCCTTGCGCCAGTTCATGTGAAAGGCTTTTACATGAGCCGGGCGCAAAGGTCACTAGGCGGCCCTCGAGCCTTTTCCGCTTCGATTGAATCGAAGCGGGGCTCTAGATTTTTCGTTTGACGCGTTTTCTTGACGCGAACCGGTTTCCACTTCGCTTGAAAACGCTCTAGAATCGCCAGAGGTTGTTGCTAAAGGTTAACGCTTGGATCCGGATTGCAATTCGGCAAACCCGGCCGCGGCCTGTTGGACGTCGGGCGAGAAGTCCGACATCTCCTGCACCCGCCGGATTTCGATGGTCTCGTTGCTCGACCCCGGGCACTTTTTCGCCCATTCGACCGCCTCTTCCTTCGACTTCACGTCGATCATCCAGTAGCCGCCGAGCACTTCCTTGGCCTCGGCGAATGGACCGTCGGTCACAACCGGCTTGCCGGTCGCAAACGAGACCCGCGCACCGGTCGAGGGCGGGTGCAGTCCGTCGAGCGCGATCAGCACGCCGGCATCCTTCAGCGCCTTGTTGTATTTCATCATCGCCGATACGCGCTCGGGGTCGGGCTGAGTTTTGGCCGGCGCGGTCTCGTAGCCCTTCGGAATCATCAACATCATGAATCGCATGGTCAGGTTTCCTTGTTGATTTGGTTTCGCCGTTCCGGGGCGTGCGACGCACGAAGCCGGAATCTCTTGCCTTAACCTCTAGATTCCGGGATCAGCCCTGCGGGCTGCCCCGGAGACGATCGCTACTTCTTCGCGCCTTGCGCGCGCAGGCGTTGCTCCTGCTCGCGCAATTCAGGCGTCAGCGCCTCGCCGAAATCCTCCGCGTCGAACACCTGGCGGATTTCGATTTCCGCGCCGCCGTCGAACGGCGCGCGCTTCATCCACTCGATCGCCTTATCCCGCGACTTGGCCTGGATCAGCCAGAAGCCGGAGACGAGATCGCTGGTCCCGGCGAAGGGGCCGTCGGTGACGGTGCGTTCCCTGCCGGAATATTTGATGCGAACACCCTTCGAGCTCGGATGCAGGCCTTCGCCTGCGAGCATCACGCCGGCCTTCACCATTTCCTCGTTGAATTTTCCCATCGCCGTCAACAGTTCCGTGCTCGGCATGATGCCGGCTTCGCTGTTTTTGTCGGCCTTCACAATCACCATGAACCGCATCGTCGTGCTCCGTTTTGATTCTGTTTCCGTGAGCCGGTTGCGATCAGTAGCGGCCGAACCAGGGCTCATCAACAGGACGAATGGCGTTTTGCGGCACCGACACCATCAGTGGAATTATTTCCGAGGTAATTGCGCCCGGAACCATCTCATCACGCCGGCTGCAACTGGTCGCGCGGCAGCGAAGCCCGCAACCCCCATGGTCAGGAAATCCAGCGTCATGGCGCTCGATATCCCCGCGCGCGACCAGCCGGTCTCAACCGACATCGGCGCCAGGAAAACCGCCAGCGAGAACATCGACCCGATGGCGACGCAGGTCATGAGCGCGCCCGCCCCGATGATGACCCAACCATAGGAAAGCTTCATGTCCTGTCTCCATCCACACCGGGCGCCAGCATTGCGCCCGGTGTGGCCAGGCAAATTCCGGCTCTCAGGTTAAGACGAACCGGGCGTCGCGGCGTCGACATCGCCAGCGCAATTATTGCGCTCGCATTTGCAGGATGGGCAGCGCGGCTCCTGGCACGCCCTCTCAGTCGTCGATGGCCTGATAGGCGGAAGTCCAGAAATCCACCATCACGCGGGGCGGCTGCGGCGAATCCATCATCCGCTGGGTCAGCAGGATTCCAGTGAGATTCTCATTTGGATCCGAATACCACGAGGTGCCGTAGCCGCCATCCCAGCCGAAACGTCCCGGAACATGGCTGAGATCATCGCGCCTGGTGAACACCGAGACGCCCATGCCCCAGCCTCGCTCGTCGCCGAAAAATATCTCAGAGCCCAATTTCTGCTCCAGCGTGATCTGGTCGGTCGTCATCAACTCCACCGACGGCCGCGACAGAATACGCTCGCTTCCGAGACGGCCGCCATTGAGCATCATTTGCGCGAAGGCATGGAAATCGTCCGCGGTCGAGACAAGGCCTGCGCTGCCGTTTTCAAACACCGGCGGATTGGAGAAGTTTCCGGTGATGGGATCGTCGAACACTGTCAGCTTTTGCGTGGCGTGATCGCGGGCATAGCTGGTGGCGAACCTGTTGCGTTTGGCTTGCGGCACACTGAAGGCGGTGTCCTTCATCCCAAGCGGCGCAAAAATGCGTTCGCGAAAGAAATCGCCGAGCGTGGTGCCCGCCACGCGCGCGATCAGCACGCTCAGGATCTCCGTTCCGGCGTTGTAAAGCCAGCGCTCGCCCGGCTGATAGATCAGCGGCAGGCTGCCGTAACGCCGCATCAACTCGTCCGGCGGGAACGACGGAAACACCGGTCCCGGCGCAAAACCGGCCTCGGCTATGGCTTTCTGGATCGGATACCGATCCGGAAACACCGGGATCATGCCGTAGCCTGACCGGAAGGTGAGCAAATCGCGCAGCGTGACCGCGCGCTTGGCGGGCACCGTGTCGTCGATCGGCGCATCGATGGCGCGCAAGACCTTGCGGTCAGCCAGTTCCGGCAGCCATCGGTCGACGGGATCGTCGAGCCGCAATTTGCATTCCTCGACCAGGATCATCGCGGCGACGGCGGTGACCGGCTTGGTCATCGAAGTGATCCGAAAAATGGTGTCGCGCGCCATCGGCGCACCATCGATCGCGATTTTGCCGATGGTATCGACGTGGGTTTCGCCGCCCCGGCTCACCAGCGTCACCAGGCCGGGTATGTCGCCCGCCTCAACGTGCCCGGCCATGACGTCGTGCATGCGCGCAAGGCGCGGTTTCGACAGTCCGCCGGTGCTTGTCATTTTCATGATTTCGCTTCCTTCTCAGGGAGATCCAGCCATGGTTTGGTGGGACGACGATTGAGATCGCACCGAACCGACACGCCCGCACTTTTTTATTGCTTCACTGCGGCTGTTCCGACGCCAGCCTTGGGAACATCGAAAAATACGGCTCGGCCTCGCTCAGGACACGCGCATAGGACGGCCGCGCTTTCAGGCGGCCGAAATAGCCCGCGATGTTCGCATGCGTATCGCCAAACGGCATCACCTCATTGGCATAGAACAGCGCTGGTCCAGCAGCGCAATCGGCGAGGCTGAAGGCGTCGCCCATCGCCCAGGTCCGCGTCGCCATCTCCTGATCGATCATGCCGTAAGAGGTCCGCAGCCGTGCTCGCGCTTCTTCCACGCCGTGCGGATCCTTCTTATCCGGGGGCCGGATTCGATCGCCGACAATCTTCTGCGTCGGCTCGTGCACGTAGAGATCGTAAAAACGGTCGCGCAGCCGTGTCTGCCGCGCGACGTCGGGGTCGGCGGGAATGAACGCCGTCCTGCCCGGAAAATGGCGATCGAGGTGTTCGATGATGATGGTGGATTCCGGGATGGTCAGGTTCCGCGCATCATCACTCAGCACTGGAAACTTGCCGATCGGCCACAGTTTCAATAGCAGCGCGCGCTCGGCCTCGTTGCCGAGATCGACCATATGGGGCGTGAACGGAGTATCGTTTTCATATAATGCGATCAACACCTTGTGGCAGTACGACGCCAGGGGATGGAAATGCAGGGTGAGAGACATACGAACAACTCCGGATCAACTTTCGCTCTGCCTGACGAAGACGCCGTTCTGATAGCTGGCGCCGAAATAGACATCGATACGCCTGATCTTGTCGCCTTCGAAGCTGAACAACTCGGTATTGCGAAAATTCTTTCCACCCTTGGCCAGGCATTTGTAGGTGACAAAGGCCTCTTCGCCCTCGACGAAGATCTTTTCGAGTTCGTGCCGCTCGATCCAGTCGGTGTTGCGCCAGCAGCGCACGAAATAGGTGGCCTTGTCGATCTCGTCGTCATAAGGGCTGGTGAAGCGGAAATCGTCCGTCAGCGCGTCTTCGACCGCCTTGCGGTCGTTCGCCTTGTAGGCGGAAAAAAGCGCGCGGATGATTTTTGCCCTGTCGCCATCGGACATCGCGTATCCCTCCAAACTGCTTGTATTATGCAACTGGTTGTATTGTGTCGCAACCGGTGCAATATTGCAAGCGGTTTTTTCGTGGCGCTTTGGCCGCATGTTTGGACACCGCCGATGACCGACGAACGACGCTCCGGCTGCCCGATCAATCTCACGCTCGAAGTGGTCGGCGACAAATGGAGTCTGCTGGTGATCCGCGACATGATGTTCGGCAACCGCCGGCATTTTCGCGAGCTGCTGACCAAGTCCGAGGAAGGCATTTCCTCCAACATCCTCGCCGACCGGCTGAAGCGGCTGCTCGAGCAGGGCATCGTCACGTGGACGGATGATCCCACCCACAAGCAGAAGGGAATCTACTCGCTGACCGAACAGGGCATCGAACTGTTGCCGATCCTGGCGCAGATGTCGGGCTGGGGATTCAAGTATCTCCCGGTCTCCGAAGAACTCGGCATCCGCGCCAAATTGCTGGACGAAGGCGGCCCGAAAATGTGGGCCGAATTCATGGACGAGTTGCGCGAGACGCATCCGGGCATGAAGCGGCGGAAGAAGGCGGGTCCGAGCGTCGGCGAGCGGTTGCAGGCGGCGTATGAGAAGGTGATGGCGAGGAAGAGGAAGAAGTGAAGGCGCTTCAGTCCGAGCAACGAAGGTCCGAACACAATTATCCCGGCGCCGTGGAGGTTTGCCGAGCCAGCGCAGGACCTAATCATCCTTCGAGGCTCGCAAGAGTTCGCGCCTCAAGATGACGGCGATTGTGGCGCGTCCCACCGCCGCGTCGCTTCCGTCGCGCCTTGCGGCGTCGCCTCGAAAACCGGTGAGGCCAGTACCGCGTGGATGTGCAGCGTGACTGTGCCGGAATTGCGAAATCCGTGCTTGCGCCCCGCCGGCACGAGCAGCGACTGGCCCGCCGCGACGATGATGCGCTCCTCATCGATCCACATTTCGGCTTCGCCTTCACGCACGGTCAGCACTTCCTCGACGGGGTGCACATGGGTCGGCGCGCCCGTCCCGGGCGCGACCCATTGTTCAAAGATGCATAATTGCGCCGCGCCATTGCGGGCCGAGACCAGCATGCGGGTTTTGACGCCCGGCCGCCATTGTTCGGGCGGCATGTCCCTGGGGTCAACGACGATCATCGAAATGGCCCTTTCGCTAGCCGAGACTGCGCATCTTGCCAGCGTGCCCCGGATGCCGCGCCGCGCGCAAGCGGTGCGCTGCGGATCCGCCGTCCATGGCGAGGTTTGGCTGAGATGGTTCCCGGCTCTGCGCCGCACCGCGTCCGGGACACGATGCGCGGCATGCGTTATAGGAACGCACCCAACCCATCGCGGACCGCCCATGACCCCCTCCCCTCAAAAAGCCGCTTTGATAACCGGCGCTGCGCGCGGCATCGGGCTCGCAGTGGCAAAGCGGTTTCTGGCCGAAGGCTGGCGTGTGGCGCTGCTCGACATCGAGGGCGAGTTGCTGTGGAAAAGCGTGGAGGCGCTGGCGGCTTCCGGGAATACGCTCGGGCTGCATTGCGACGTCTCCGATGCGAAAGCGGTCGCCAGCGCGATCGCCGAAATCGAACGGCGCTTCGGCCGGCTTGATGCGCTGGTCAACAATGCCGGGGTCGCGGTGTTCGCGCCGCTGCTCGAGACCTCCGAGGAGGACTGGTGCCGGGTGCTGGAGGTCAATCTCACCGGGCCGTTCCTTTGCGCCAAGGCGGCGGTGCCGTTGATGCGCGAACATGGCGGCGGCGCGATCGTGAACATCACTTCCATTTCGGCGGTGCGCGCCTCGACGCTGCGGTCCGCCTACGGCACCAGCAAGGCCGGGCTCGCGCATCTGACAAAACAGCTCGCCGTCGAACTGGCCTCGCTCGGCATTCGCGTCAACGGTGTCGCGCCCGGTCCGGTGGAGACCGCGATGGCGAAGGCCG
Organism: Bradyrhizobium sp.; assembly: GCA_028290165.1. Next base: position 6,821 of record JAQGKJ010000084.1, read on the forward strand.
TGCACACCCCGGAAATCCGCGCCGATTACCACGATGCCATTCCGCTGAATCGTTACGGCCTCGAAGAGGAACTGGCGGAGGCGGTGTTCTTCCTGTGCAGCGACCGCGCAAGTTACATCACCGGGCAGATCCTCGCGGTCGACGGCGGCTTCGACGCCGCCGGCATCGGACTGCCGACGCTGCGCGGCGAGCGGCGCAACGGGTAAAGTCCGAGAGTATTTCGGCGCCTGCATAATTGGCGGCGGACATCTGCAAAAATGGCATTTGTCTGCGCTCTTCCGCGACTGTACAAGTCCGCAGCTTCTTCTCCTGCTTGAAGAGGCTGTCATGAACGATTTATATACGTGGCTATCGCAGCAGCACCACGGATTGCGGACTTTCCGCACCTTTCAGCAAAAACTCGATGATGTGAGCAAGGACGACCCTGAGCAGCGCGCTTTGTGCCGGCTGTTGAACGTCATCGTCGGCAGCTATGTCGATACATTTGATGAAGAGCCTTTGCCTGTTGAGGTCGCAGACCGCGCCCACCGTCGCCTGCTCGACCTGATGGCTAGCCTGGATTTCAACGCAAGCGCCGACCGGCGCCTGGCCGACATCAACCGCGTGGCAGCGTGCGATTTGCGGCATTAAGCGGCATTAAGGTGTCTTTCACCGCCAGTTGACGGCGACGACGCGCCAGGGGCCGGCGTCTCGGCGCGGACAAGTGACGGAACCTTGTCGCGCGACCGGCCGTTGACTATTTCACCCGATCATCGTGTCCGGAGCATCTTCCGGTAAAGTGGAATCCGGTTTGCCGCAAGAAAATGCTCCACGTAAAGAGCAGGAGCCGCGCATGCGAACGGCGGTTTTGAAAACAATCTTTGTTGCGGCGGTGCTGTGCGGTCTCGCCTTGCCGCCGGCGCAGGCCGAGGTCCGCATCCTCGCCAGCCCGGGCGGTGAGGTCGGGCCGTTCCTCGATCTGTTCGAGCGCGTGCGCGAATCTGGCGAACGCGTCGTGATCGACGGGCCGTGCTTGTCGGCCTGCACGCTGGTGCTGAGCATGGTGCCGGCCAACCGCATCTGCGTCACGCGCAAGGCGATCCTGGGATTTCACGCCGCGCGCTCGGTCGACGCGCGCGGCCGGATGTATGCCGAGCCGGAAGCCTCCGAAGTCGTGCTGGAAGCCTATCCCTCGGCAGTCAGGGGCTGGATCCGCAGCCGCGGCGGATTGACCTCGCGCCTGCTGCTGCTGCGCGGGCGCGAACTCGCGGCGATTTATCCCTCGTGCAGATGACGGACGATCAACCTTCCGGCGGGCAGAACACCATCCAGGGAATGCCGAACTGATCGACGCACATGCCAAAACCCTTGGAGAAGAAGGTCTTCGCGAACGCCATGTTCACGCTACCGCCCTCGGACAGGGCCTTGAACTTGCGCTCGGCGTCGGTGGGATCCTCGATCAGCAGTGAGACCGAAAAACCCTGCGGCTGGTGGAAGTGACCCGGAGGCGCGTCGGACCCCATGATCACCTCGCCGTCGATCGATAACCTGGCGTGCATGATCTTCTTCTTCCATTCCGGCGGCGTCGGCATCTCCGGCGGCGCGCTCTCATGCGTCATCATCATGTCGATCTTTGCGCCCAGCACCTTTTCGTAGAACTTGAACGCCGCTTCGCAATTGCCGTTGTAATAGAGATAGGGATTGACCTGCATCGCTTGCTCCATCGGTAAACGGTGTTTGGGAGTTTTCGGCTATTTCTCGGTGAGCGTTTTCAAATTGGCGAGACCGACTTCAAAATCCTTGCCGATCATGTGGTCGAGGTTGATGAACACCTGCATCAGCCTGGACATGAAGGACGCGGGACCATGCATCAGCCAGGTCACATTGGTGGCATCGCCCTGCGGCAGCATTGTGAACTCGGCGGTGTTGTGGCCCTCGAACGGCCTGAAGAAATCGAGCTTGATGGCGATTTTAGAAGGCACCGAAGTATCCAGGATTTCCATGCGGCCGGAGCCGACATTGTTGTTGCCGTCCCAGCCATAGACCGCGCCCTTGCCGCTCTTGGCGCCGTTAAAAGTACGCTTCATGGCGGGGTCCTTGTTCTCGTAAGGCGACCAGCTTCCCCATTGATGAAAGTCGTTGATCAGGGAAAATATCCTTTCCGGCGGCGCCTTCACCGCGGTCGCGCGCCGGACGCTGAAGGTGCTCGGCTTGGTCGCGGCGAGGATCAGGACGATCGCAATGGCGATCGCAAGCACAATGGCGATGATGGCAATGATCTCGAACATCGAAATCTCCGTATCTGTGAATCGTCAGTGGCGCCAGTCAGCGCCGGAAGGGTATTAGCGCGCGCAGGTTCCGGTCGCGCAACCACAGCCCGACCCACACCATCAGGCCGAGATAGGACCCGAACAGGATGTGGGTGAACAGCGGGCTGCCGATCCGCAGATGTGATGCCATCGCGCCGCCGAGATAGCCGGTCAAAAGGATCGCGCCGACGATCGAGGTGGGCGGAATCGCATAGAGGACGGTGCAGGCCACGGTGATGACGCCTAAGGTTCGCGCGAGACTTTCGCTCGAACCATAGCCGATCCTGTCCATCGTTTCCGTGACAACAGGCCATGGCACCAGCTTGACGGCGCCGTCGAACAGCATGAACAAAATGACGAGACCGCTGAGAATGCGGCCGGTCCAGAGCGCAGGTTTCGAGACCGGCGCGGCCTCTGCGATCGTCGACATGGCTTTCTCCTTGAGGCGTTGTTGATGCACGTCTCAAAGACGAACGGCGCAGGCGCGGGACGACAGGGGAGTGAAGATTTTTTCTGATTTCGTCACGCCCGGGCTTGACCCGGGCATCCACGTCTTTCTTGTCGCCGGCTCCCGATGCCGTGGATGGCCGCGTCAAGCCCGGCCAGGACGAAATCTACGCCTTCGCGCCGCGCGGCTGGCTATCGCGCATCAGGCGGTCGAGATGCATCCGGATGTGGGCGGCCTCGGTGGAGGTGTTGGCGAGCGCAATGGCACGGTCGAACGCGACGCGGGCCTCGTCGTTGCGGCCAAGCTGCATCAGGAATGCGCCGCGCACGCCGAAGAAATGAAAATAATTCGAAAGCCGCTCGCCTAGCGGCTCGATCATCTCGAGCGCAGCATCTGGCCCGCGCACCTTGGATACCGCGACGGCGCGGTTGAGCGTCACCACCGGCGACGGCTGCATGATCTCGAGCGTCCCATAAAGCAGATCGATCTGGGCCCAGTCGGTATCTTCAGGCTTTGCGGCACCCGCATGCAAGGCGGCGATCGCCGCCTGGACCTGATAGGGCCCGCTGCGGCGGTGACGGATCGCCTTGTCGATCAGCGCGAGCCCCTCCGCGATCAGTTTCTGGTTCCATAAGCTACGATTCTGGTCGTCGAGCAGTACCAATGTGCCTGCCGCGTCGAAGCGCGCCGCGGCGCGGGCATGCTGCAGCAGCAGCAGCGCGGTCAGTCCCATGACCTCGGGCTCGCTCTGGAACAGCCGCAGCAACAGCCGCGCCAGCCGGATCGCCTCCTCACACAGGGGGCTGCGAAGCTCTGCGGTATCTCCGCTCGACGAATAGCCCTCGTTGAAGATCAGGTAGATCATCGCGGCGACCGCCGACAGCCGCTCGGAGCGCTCCACCGCGCCCGGGGTCTCGAACGGCACGTCGGCATCCGCCACGCGCGCTTTCGCACGCGTGATGCGCTGCTCCATCGCCACCTCGGAGACCAGGAACGCCCGCGCGATCTGCTTCACCGTCAGCCCGGAGACGATGCGTAGCGCCAGCGCAATCTGCTGCGTTGCCGGCAGGTCCGGATGGCAGCAGATGAACAACAGCCGCAAGATGTCGTCGCGATAATGCGAGCCGTCCAGCCGTTCGGCCAGCGCGTCCTCGGCGTCGTCGAGATCGGAGATCGCCTCGTCCTCGGGCAGCGGCTCCTGCCTGCGGTTTCTCCGCACCTCGTCGATCGCGACATTGCGGCCGACCATGATCAGCCACGCCGCCGGGTCGCGCGGCGGGCCGTTTTGCGGCCAGCTTTTAAGCGCGCGCAGGCAGGCGTTCTGGAAGGCTTCCTCGGCGGTGTCGAGATTGCGGAAATAGCGCAAGAGCGCGCCGACCGCCTGAGGGCGCGCCGAGGTCAGCGCAGCATCGATCCAGGCGGTATCGGTCACGTCGGAAGGCTCCCCGGGTTCAATATCCCGACGGGGCGGATTTCATAGGCGCCGCCGGGATTGGCCGCGCCGAGGTCGCGCGCGACGTCGAGCGCCTCGTCGAGATTCTTGCAGTCGACGACATAGAAGCCGAGCAGTTGCTCTTTTGTTTCGGCATACGGGCCGTCGAGCACCACGGGCGGGTCGTCCTTGCGCAGCGTGGTCGCCGATGTCGTCGGCAGCAGCCGCGCCACCGGGCCGAGCCGGCCCTGTTTGGTCAGTTTGTCCTGGACGACGGCAAGCTTCTTCATCACCGCGGCGTCCTGTTCCTTGCTCCAGGAACCGGTGAAGTCCTCGTCGTGGTAGCAAAGGATGGCGTAGAGCATGCTGGAGGTTCCTGTTCGTTAGTAGGACGAATGGGCGCGGGCATTTCCGACAGCATAGCGGAAGTATTTTGCACAGAAAACGTAAGCCGGTAGTGTTCCCTGCAATTGCGAACCTATGAGGCAAAAATCCGATGAACAAAGGCGCCCTCGCCCTGCTGATTCACGGCGGGACCGAAAACTGGTCTGCGGAACGTTGGAAGAGCAGGTTCGATGATGTCTGCAGAGACCGCCGCGTCTGGCTGTTACCCGATACGGCGGCTGATCCTGCCGAAATCCACTATGCCGCCGTCTGGAAGCCGCGGCAGGGCGAGCTTGCGGCATTTCCGAACCTGCGCGTGATCTTCAATCTGGGCGCCGGAGTGGATGCGCTGATGGCCGATACGTCGCTGCCGAAAGTGCCGCTGGTTCGCGTGGCCGTCGGCGATCTCACCCACCGGATGACGGAATATGTCGTGCTGCACGTGCTGATGCATCATCGGCAGGAGCTTTACCTTCGGGCCTGCCAGCGCGAGAAGCGCTGGGCGCCGAGGTTTCAACGGCCGGCGAGCGAGATCTCGGTCGGTATCATGGGTTTGGGGACTCTGGGATCAGACGCCGCCAAAGCGCTCCGATATCTTGGCTTTCGCGTGTCGGGCTGGAGCCGAAGTGCAAAGCAGATCGACGGCATCACGTGCTTTCATGGCGGAGCGGAGCTTGGTGCGTTCCTGGAGCAGACCGATATCCTGGTCTGTCTGCTCCCGCTCACGCCGGATACCAGGCACATTCTTAATCGCGGACTGTTCGCAAAGCTCAACCGGAAGGGCCCGATCGGTGCGCCAGTCCTGATCAACGCCGGCCGCGGGGGCCTGCAAAACGAAGCTGACATTCTCGCTTGTCTCGACGACGGCACGCTCGGCGCAGCATCGCTGGACGTCTTCGCAACGGAACCGCTGCCGCCAGATAGCCGGTTCTGGACCCATCCGAATGTCGTGCTGACGCCCCACAACGCATCCGATACCGACCCCGACGAAATATCGACCTACGTGGCGCGCCAGATCGAACGTTTTGAGGCCGGCGGGGCGCTCGAGAACGTCGTCGACTCCGCGCGGGGATATTGAGGCAAGGGGTAAATCTATCGTCCTCCCCGCATTCGCCTGCGTTCGCATGGACGACAAGCGGCGATGTCCCGCCTCAATCCAGCCCCTGCACTTTCGGCATCTCCTGCGTCGGCTGGATCTGCGGCGCTGCGGGCGCAGCCTCTACGGGCGCGGGTGCAGCGGCCTGCGGCGTTGGCTCGGCCGGCTTCGCCTGCACCGCCGCCGACTGCTGCGCAGGCCCGGCGGCCGGCCTGGCCGAGAGCTGTCTTGCCTCTCCTGTGTGCGGTGGCGCCGCTCTCGGCATGGGCACGGAAGGCGTGCGGCTCGCGACATGCGGAACGGAACCCGGCGGCCGCGGCGGCCCGCGGACCATGCTGATCGGCGGCAGCGGTCCCCCCGGGCCATAGGTGAGGCTCGAATCGTCCTCGAATTGATCGCCCATCCGATACGCCGGCAGGAAGCGGATGATCCGCCCGGTGCGGGCATCGATCACCAACCGCCCGTCGTCGCCGCTGCGGTCGACCACCGCTATCGTGTAGACAAAGCCGCGCTGGTGCGGAATCCCAAGCGGCGAAAACCCGCTCTCGCGGACGATGGCGTAGATCTCCTGCGGCGGCAGCAGGATCGGTCCGCCGTAGTAGCGCGGCGCCGGCGCGTCCGGCGGCATCCTCGCATAGGGACCCTCGATATTCGGACCCTCGATATAGGGACCCTCGATATCGGACACAGCCGAATACCGGGAGCCGGCGATTTCATGTGGCGCTAATGTTTGAGCATTTGCGGCTGCGGCGGCGAGAACCAGCCCGGCCGACATCATCCACGCGGTAACCTTCATTGCCCATCGCTCCTGTCACGCCCCACGGCCGGAGCGTTTTCGCTCCTTGTCCCGGCCCGGAAACTCGTCGCGAAATCCGGCGGTCCTTGGGCCGGATCGCGGCGTGTTTGCTTCAAACCCGGGGCGCCGCGGCCGCCCATGTCGCGGGCGTGTGCGCGTCATGCTCCCGGCGACTTTCAGGCGCTTGTGTGATAGAAAAAAATTTGGCATGGTCGGAGTTAGGACAGCATCACTGTCTCAATTGCGGTGCAAACCCGGCACGGGGATTGCAGCGCAAATAGCGAATACCGGCGCCGAGGCGCTAAGAAGAGATGGCAGGCAAGGCCGTCCGTCAGGGACGTTGGACGCCCAGGCCTGAATTTTCGAAATTGCGGCTCGCGGAGGACGAGCGGTGGCCCGGTGGGTGCCGCAAACGCCCAAGGTGCGCCGACCACGACGGTGAGGCCCTTACCGGATTGAAGAGGATCTTAAGATGAGCGGGTCGGAGTTCGAGCGCGAAAACGTCATGACTGATGCGTTGTCGGCGGCCCCGGTCTCGAAACCGGCTGAACAGTCGCTCGACGATTCTCGGCGCGAGCACAGTTGGCACCCGCCGGCTGAGGGTCTTTACGATCCCTCGCTCGAAAAGGATTCCTGCGGCGTCGGCTTCATCGCCAACATCA
>JAQGKJ010000132.1 GCA_028290165.1 Bradyrhizobium sp.
AACCCGAGCAACGGATCGTCATTGGCGCCGAACGCCTTGACGAGGTCGCGCACCAGCGACATCACGCTGGCGCGGCGGGTGCGCTGGTCTTCGTCGACCGGCGCCGCGCCGCGAAGGATATGGCCGGCGAGACGGGTCGCGCTTTTCTCAGTGATGACGACGCAGGGCTCGCTCATGGCGTCGCCGAGGAAGGCGATCAGCACTTCCCCGCGCGCGTTCAGCGCTTGCAGCGAGAAGTCTGATCCGGAGGTCTCCAGCCGCAGCGGGGGATCGGAGAAGCCGATATCAAAACTCTCGTAGCGGCCCGGAACCGTGGTGCCCGACGAGAGCACCACGCCGCGGCGGCGATCGAGCAGGTCGATCAGGTCATCGAGCCGGTTGGCACCGCCGGAGAACTGCTCCACCGAACGCGTGACGGCGAGGCCGCCATGGGTGCGATATTCGCTTCTGGCAGGCAGGGAGAAAACGGTCCTGTTCATGTGATCCTCTTACGAAACTTGCCGAGGGAACGCCACACAGGACAAACGAAACGGCCGTCGCACTGCGATGACGGCCTCTGACGATCTTGGAAAATGAAATCGCACCGGCCACCTCTCAGGAGGTGCGCCACCACAGACGGGTATTGCGGACGACGGTGTTCATGGCGCCTAGACATCATTTCGCAGCGGGTTCGTCAAGGATGGCATTGCGGGGAACGAGCCGACCGTTGCCCGTTTCGGCGCATCTTTTGGTATTAAACGCAGAAAATATCCGTAGGATTCGGCTAACCACGCCTAAATTCGATGTTAAGAATTATGAAAAGCGGGAGGCGCGCGATGGCTATTCAGGCTCTGGGATATGCCGGCTTCGGCTCGGCGGCGCTGGAGGATTGGCGGCAGTTCGGCACTGGCCTGGTCGGCCTGCAGGCGGTGGAGCGCGGCGCCTCGCTGCTGGCGTTCCGGATGGACGACCGCAAGCAACGCATCGTGATCGACCGAGCGCTGCCGGAGGGCACGCGCTTCTTCGGCTGGGAGGTTGCTGACGCCGCGGCGCTGGATGCGCTTGCGGCCCGGCTCGAAGCGGCCGGGGTCGAGGTGACAGCCGAGCTGCAGACATCGGCGGATGCCAGGCGCGTTCGCGCGCTGATTTCGTTTCATGATCCCGCCGGCAATCGGCTGGAGGCGTTTTACGGCGCCGAGATCGACGACACGCCGTTTCGTCCCGGCCGCTCGATCTCCGGTTTCCGCACCGGCCCGCTCGGCCTCGGCCACGCCGTGCTCGAAAACATCGACACGGTGATGCCGTTTTATGTCGACCTGCTCGGCTTCGGGCTCTCGGACTACATGCAAAAGCCGTTTCGCGCCTACTTCTTCCACATCAACGCGCGGCATCACTCACTCGCGCTGATCGAGACCGGCAAGAATGGCATGCATCATCTGATGGTGGAGCTGTTCTCGCTCGACGATGTCGGCCAGTCCTACGATGTCGCCTTGAGCCAGGAGCGCGTCAACGTCACGCTGGGCCGTCATACCAACGACCTCATGACGTCGTTCTACGCCAAGACGCCGTCGTCGTTCATGGTCGAATGCGGCTGGGGCGGCCGCGAGATCGACCCCTCAACGTGGCGCCCGTTCGAAATGCAGGACGGCCCGAGCCTGTGGGGCCACGAGCGCGTCTGGCTGCCGCCCATTGAGCGCGAAGTGGCGCGCGAGATGCGCATGCGCGCCGCCGCTGCGGGCTTACGCGCGCCGGTGCAGGTCATGGACGGCAATTACAGACTGCTGTCGGGAACGTGCCCGTGGTGGGACGAGGTGAGCAAGGCGGGCGCTTAACAACGACTGTCGTCCCGTGAAAGCGGGGGACCCATAGCTACAGGGATTGGTTGTGTGACGAAGCCGTCTACCAGCGCGCGCTGCCACGACTGCCGCGGCGGCGTTCGCCGGGACGACGGTGAAGAGCCTCACCCCAGATGCTTCCTGAAAAATCCGGTGGCGCGGTCCCACGCCAGTTCGGCGGCCGTCCGATCATGCACCGACATGCGCTGCTCGTTGACGAAGGCGTGTTCGGCGTCATAGCGGTACAGCTCGAGCGACTTGCCGGCGGCCTTCATCGCCTTCTCGAAGCTACTGACGAGCTCCGGCGTGCACCAGTCGTCCTTGTTGGCGAAATGGGCCTGCAGCGGAATTCTCACGTCCGCAGGCTTTGCCGCCTGCTCCGGCGGAATGCCGTAGAACACCACGGCCGCGGCAAGCTCCTGAATTTTGGTGGCGCCGATGATGGTCACCGCGCCGCCGAGGCAGAAGCCGGTCAGGCCGACCTTGGCGCCGTTCCTGGAAAGATATTGCGCGGCGCCGCGCACCGTCTGGGTGGTGGCGTCCATGAAGTCCAGCGAGTTCATCTCTTTGGCGGCGGCGTCGGTGTCGTGGTACGGGATCACCTTGCCGTTGTAGAGATCGGGCGCCAGCGCGTCGAAGCCGGCCAGCGCGAAGCGCTCGCACATCCCCTTGATCTGCTCGGAAAGCCCCCACCATTCCTGGATCACGACTACGCCGGGCGCGTTGCCACGGTCGGCATTGACGAGATAGCCGCCGGCTTCCTTGCCGTCCGGGCGCTTGAACGAGATGCTGGTACCCATGGGTTCCTCCGACGTTTTCTTAAGGGGCCGACCGGCGGCCATTTTGTCCGCTGTGGGGTCCGGAAGCAATCGGTTCGCGAAGGGTGATGGCGTTTCACCGCACACACAATCGTCATCCCCGAATGAGCGCGTTTGCGCTCATTCGGGAGGTGCGCGCTCTTGCGCGCCTCGAAGGATGGGCCACGAGCATCCTTCGAGGCTCGCCCAAGAGGGCTCGCCTCAGGATGACGACTACTTCACCCCAACAAAAAAGCCCCCGCAGGGGCTTCTTCAAATTCACGTCATGTCCGCCAAAAATCTGCAAAGCGTCAGTGCGCCTCGGCCCAGACCTTCTTCTTGGTGAAATACATCAATCCCGCGAACAGGATCAGGAACACGAATACCTGCAGCCCCAGCCGCTTGCGGTCCTCCATGTGCGGTTCGGCGGTCCACATCAGGAACGTGGTGACGTCCTTGGCGTATTGCGCCACCGTTGCCGGCGAGCCGTCATCAAACGTCACCTGGCCGTCGCTCAGCGGCGGCGGCATCTTGATGGCGTGGCCGGGGAAATACTTGTTGTAGTACGAGCCCTCGGGAATGCTGGCGCCGGCCGGCGGATTTTTTTCAAACCCCTGCAGCAGTGCATCGACGTAGTTCGGGCCCTGCTCCTGGAACTGGGTGAAAAAGTCGAAAATGAATTTCGGGAAGCCGCGCTCGTAGGACCGCGCTTTCGTGATCAGGGACAAGTCCGGCGGCAATGCGCCGCCATTGGCGCCGCGCGCGGCCTGCTCGTTGGGGAACGGCGCGGGGAAGTAGTCGGCGGGCCGGCCCGGCCGGTCGAACATTTCACCCTGATCGTTCGGACCGTCCTTGATCTTGTATTCGGATGCGAACGCCGCCGCCTGTGCTTCCGAATATCCGGGACCGCCGGGATCGGCGATATTTCGGAACGCGATATAGTTCAGCGAGTGGCAGGCGGAGCAGACTTCCTTGTATACCTTTAGGCCGCGCTGCAATGACCCGCGATCGAACTTGCCGAAGGGACCCGAGAACGACCATTTTTGGGAGGGCGGCACCTCATCCTCTGCCCGGGCATTTTGCACGCTACCGACGAACAGCGTGCCCGCGATCGCCAGCGCAATCACCGTGGACACCATCGGCGCCGTCTTGCTTCCCGTCTTCGCCAGCACGTCTTCGGCGATCGAATTCGGAACCGGGCGCGGCTTTTCGATCCGGCTCAACAGCGGCAGCAGGATCAGGAAATAGGCGAAGTAGCAGAAGGTCAGGACGCGGCCGGCGATCACATAGATGCCTTCCGGCGGCTGCGCGCCGAGATAGCCGAGCAGCACGCAGACGATGACGAAGATCCAGAAGAACTGCTTGGCCAGCGGACGATATTTGGACGACTTGGTCTTCGCCGTGTCGAGCCACGGCAGGAACGCCAGCACCAGGATCGCCGAGAACATCG
>JAQGKJ010000168.1 GCA_028290165.1 Bradyrhizobium sp.
TATACGCAAAAATGTCGGAGATGATCCGCATCGAGGGCGCCGGCGGATAGATGTAGGTGTTGCGCACCATGAACTCTTTCAGAATGTCGTTCTGAATCGTCCCTGAGAGTTTTTCCGGCGGCACGCCCTGTTCCTCTGCCGCCGCGACGAACAGGGCCAGGATCGGCAGCACCGCGCCGTTCATGGTCATCGACACGCTCATCTGGTCGAGCGGAATGCCTGCGAACAGCGTGCGCATGTCGTAGATCGAATCGATCGCGACGCCGGCCATGCCGACGTCGCCGGAGACGCGCGGATGATCGGAATCGTAGCCGCGGTGGGTGGCCAGATCGAACGCGACCGACAGGCCCTTTTGCCCGGCGGCAAGATTGCGGCGGTAGAACGCGTTGGAATCTTCCGCCGTGGAGAACCCCGCATATTGCCGGATCGTCCAGGGCTGGTTGACGTACATGGTCGGGTACGGGCCGCGCAGGTAGGGCGCGATCCCCGGCCAGGTTTCGAGGAAATCGATGCCCTCGAGGTCGGCTTCGCTATAGCCGGATTTTACCGGGATGCCTTCGGGCGTGAGCCATGGCTCGGCGCCTCCGGCGGGTTCGGCGCTGGAGGTGTTTTCAAACGCGATATTCGCGAAGTTCGGTATGCGGCTCATTGTATCCATTATAGCACAGCCGACCCCCGGAGGTCGCCATCCCTAGTCGTGGTCCGGATGCTGGTGGCTGACGATGCCGGAAACCTTCTGCGAACCATAGTTCTGCAGCGTGGTTTGGCTCGGCAGGTTGGCGATCGCCACCACCCAGCCGAGGCGGGATTCGGTGCCAAATTGTTGCGTCGGGATCAACCGGTCCGGGCGATCGAACGCGCCGGTCATGATCTCGATTCTTGGGCCGTCGATGCGGCGAAAGCTCAACGGCGTGCCGCAGTTGGCGCAGTAGTCGCGTTCGGCGATGGAGGAGGAACGGAACGCGGCCGGCTTGCCGCGGGTCCAGCTAAAATCGCCACGGTCGATGTCGGCGAAGGAGGCGAACGGGGCGCCGGAGGCCTTCTGGCACATCCGGCAATGACAGATGCTGACTTTTACCGGCGCCGCCGACAGCGCAAAACGGATGGCGCCGCATTGGCAGCCGCCGGTCAGAAGGGGTTTGGTTGCCGAATTCATGCTCCCTCCGTCAGCCGGTAAGCCTCTTGCAGGACGGTTAGCGCGTCGCTGCCGGCAAAGACAAATTCGTTAACGCCGGCGGTTCGTAATGCGGCTTCCAGCTCGCCCGGCCGCCCTGCTTGATAGATATGTCTTGCGCCCGCCGCTTGAAGGGCCTTTGCGGCTGCCATCGCCTGCTGGGCATAGATCTTGTCGGACGAGCAAAGACAGACCAACGTGGCGCCGGAAGCCTTGAACGCGGCGGCGAGGCTAGCCGGATCGGTGAACCCTTCCGTGTCGACGGCCTCGATCCCGCCGGTTTCGAAAAAGCTCTTGGCGAACGTCGCCCGCGCGGTGAAATCAGCCGGCGTGCCGAGATTGGCGAGAAAGACTTTTGGCCGGCCGCCCGAGGCTTTTTGGATTTGGTCCGAACGATCGCGCAAGCGTTCGAACGGCGCCGCCAGCCGCATCGGCGACAGCGCTTCGAATTTGACTTTGGCTTCACCGGAGGGCGCGAGCGGCAACGGTTTTGCGTCCAGCACCGCGACATCAGCCTCATGCAGATTGGGAAACTCGGTGGCGCCGGTCAGCACTTCCTTGCGCCTTGCGATGTTGGCTTCGCGCAGAGCCCGTGTCGCCGCGACCTTGCGCTGGATCAGGCCTTGTTCGAGCGAGGCGAATGCGCCGCCGGCCTTCTCGATCTCCTGAAACAGCGACCATGCCGCCTCGCAAAGCTCTCGCGTCAGGGCTTCGATGCCACCGGAGCCGGCCGCCGGATCGGACACTTTGGCGAGATTGGATTCCTCCAGCAGCACCAATTGCGTGTTGCGCGCGACGCGCCGCGCAAAGGGATCGGGCAATCCCAGCGCCAGCGTATGCGGCAGCACGGTGATGGCATTGGCGCCGCCAAGGCCTGCGGAAAATGCCGCCATCGTCGCGCGCAGCATGTTCACGTAGGGGTCGCGCTGTGTCAGCATTCGCCAGGCGGTCTGCGCCGCGATGAAGATCGGCTTCGGCGTGAGGCCGCAAGCCTGCTCGATGCGTGCCCACAGCAAACGCAGCGCCCGAAACTTTGCCAGCGTCAGGAATTGATCGGCATCGGCGGAAAGCCGCGCATAGATCGCGCGCCTCGCATCCTCAAGCGCCACACCAGCGCCCTCCAGCGCGCGCAAATAGGCGACGCCGGTGGCCAGCACAAACGCCAGCTCCTGCACTTCCGATCCGCAGGCGTCATGGATGACCCGTCCATCGGCGACCGCGAGCGGACCCTTGAATCCCATGGCGCCAAGGGCCTTGATCGCGCCGGTGACCGCGGGCACGATGACGGCCCAGCCATAGGGGCTGGCCCCCCCGACGGCGCAGGCGCCGATCGGGTCGAGACCGAAACGGATATCGCAGGCGGCGGGAGAGAGGCCTTTGCGCTTCACATATTCGGCGACGTGGATCGCCGCCATGCGCGACTGCGGCCCGACCTGAAGTTCGATCGATATCCCGGCATCGATGAAAACGCCGTCAAGAAGGTTCTCGATCGCTTCCGCCGATGGCTCCAGCCCAAAGCCATAGGCGCCACGGGCGCCCGCGAAGACCAGCGTCAGCCCGGTCGCGCCGTTTTCGAGATCGTGCAGCGCCTGTGCGTTGGCGATTGTCGCATCCGGATGATCGATCCGCTGCATGATCTGCCAGGGCGCGGCCGGAGGCCGTCCCGCGACCGGTACGGCATCGCGTGCGCGCGGATAGATCGGTTCGATCTTCAGGCCATCTGAGGTCTTGCCGACCAGCTTGTCGAACGGCGCGCCCTTCAGCACCCCATCGACCAGCTTGCGCCAGTCGTCATAGGTCGCGGGCTGAAAATCCGCCGCCAGCCGCAGGTCGTCGGTTACAGATGTCATTCGGCGGGTCGCTCCATTCCGGGCGTTATCGAGCGGAAATTGACACGTGATGTCGGCCTAGCCAACCGGTTGTTTTCGGTTTGAAACGGCGGTTTTGGGGTCAAGCCAGGTCGGGCAGCCGCTCGATTGCGACGGTGGACAGCTGTTCGAGGGCTGCCGCGATGCTGCGTCCCGCAATCAGACGATCGGGCGTGATCTCGACGAGCGGCGCCAGCACGAAGGCGCGTTCGAACAGCCGGGGGTGCGGCAGCGTCAGTTCGGGCTTTTGAATCGAGACATCGTCATAGGCGATGAGGTCGAGATCAAGGGTACGCGGGCCCCAGCGCCTTTCGTTGGCACGATCACGGCCGAATTTCGTTTCGATCTTGTGCAGCGTGAACAGCAGTGCGTGCGGATCGAGGCCGGTTTCGATTTCGATGCAGGCATTGATGAAGCGAGCCTGCGCCTCGTCGCCCCAGGGCGGCGTGGCATAATCCGACGAGCGCGCCAGCAGCGCGCCTTGCGTCATGCCGCAGATATTGGCGATGGCTTTTTGAAATGTCGCGCGGACGTCGCCGACATTGCCGCCAAGCGCGATCAGAACGTCAGCCATGCGATGGATTTTGCCGCGTGCGGGTCAGGACCACGCCGACATCGTCGAAAATCGCGGCGATCGGGGCGTGCGGCTTGTGCACGGTGACCTTGACCGCGCTGATGCGCGGGAACGCCGCCAATATGGCGTCGGCGACAGCGCCGGCCGCGCGTTCCAGCAATTTATAATTGGCGTCTTTAAAGGCCGCGGTCGCGGTTGCGACCACATTGGAATAGGAGACGGTATCGGCGAGCCGATCGGTGCGCGAGGATTCCGACAGATCGGTTGCGAGTTCGAGATCGATCACGAAACGTTGTCCGACCTGGGTCTCATGGTCCATCACGCCATGGCGGGCATGGATGACGACACCGGTGATGAAGATCATGTCGGTCATCGCCGGTCCCAAATCGCCGCGGCTACCCGCAACGCCTGTACGGTTTCCGACACATCGTGGGTCCGGATGATCCGCGCCCCGCCTTTCACTGCAATCAGATGCGCCGCAATCGAGCCGCCGAGCCGCTGATCCGGCTCGGAAGGGGTGACCGAATTGATAAAACGCTTGCGCGATGCACCGACCAACAGCGGCAGGCCGAATACCGCGAACTCTTCCAGCCGGGCCAGCGCCGTCATGCTCTGCTCGGAGGTCTTGCCAAAGCCGATGCCGGGATCGAGCACGATATTTTCGCGTGAAATGCCCGCCTTGGCGGCGATGTCGAGCGAGCGCGTGAAGAAGGCCGAAATATCCTGCATGATGTCGATGTCGGCCTCGACGGCACGGCGGTTGTGCATGACGATGACGGGCGAATGCCGCGCCGCCATCAGCCGTGCCATGTCGGGATCGCGCTGCAGGCCCCAGACGTCGTTCGTGATCACGGCCCCTGCGTCGAGCGCCCAGGCGACGACGGCCGGTTTCATGCTGTCGATGGATACGGGAACCCCGAGCGAAACGACCTCGGCCAATACCGGCTGCAGACGTTGCAATTCTTCATCGGCCGAGACCGGCTGCGAACCGCCATACGGCCGGGTGGATTCCGCGCCGATGTCGATGAGGTCGGCGCCCTCGGCGACCATGCGGCGGGCCTGCGCCAGCGCGCGCTCCGGCGCGACAAATTGTCCGCCGTCGGAAAATGAATCCGGGGTGACGTTCAGGACGCCCATCACGGCCGGATACGGCCGGGACAACAGGGCCCGCAGCCCCGGATGATCTGCCGGTGCAGCCACGGGGGAGGGTCTGGACGTAGTCGCGATCATGCGGTCGCTTTGCGCGGTCCACGCATGGGAGTCAAGATGCGGGGCGCGCCGCTCCGCGCACTGTCGGGCGGCCGCTGCCGGGTCTAATAGGTGATCTTGGGCTGCAGCTTGCGGGCCTGCGCGATCAGTTGCTCGACCGACTTTTCCGAAGGCAGGACGCGGACGAGTTTGCGCCTGGTGTTCACTTCTTTCATGTTCTGCGCCAGCCGCGCAGGGTTGCGAAGCGCGAGCTCGCGAACCGTGGTGACGCCGGCGGCGCGCACCAGTCCGACCTTGGCCTTGCCCATGCCGGGAATCCGCATGTAGTCGGAGACGTTGGCCCATTCCAGCAGTTGCTGTTCGCTGATGCCGGTTTTCGCCGCAAGCGTTTTGCGGCCCTTGACCGTCCGCGCGGCCTCGAGCAGCCGATCCGTGGTGCGAATGCCCAGCGATTTCAGTTTGGAAGCGGCGAATGATGGCAAACCATCAATCTCGGAGATTGGATATGTCATGGTACTCGATATGAAAAAGGTGCTTTAAGCAAAATGACTGAGCCCCGGCGTCCCTGCGACGATCTCGCCCATCTGATCCGCCCCGATTTGGTCGCGGCCGAACCTGAAAAGTTCACGCGCGACGTTCTGAATCTCGCCCATGCCCAAACCAAGCCCCATCAGCTTGGTGCCGAGCGCCATCAGACCGCCGCCCATCAGCCTTGCGAGACCGCCGCCATTGCCTGAGGCCGCGATCGCCGCTTCCGCGCCGGGAATCTTGTCGATCAAGACCTGAACTTTGTCGGAGGGCCCCTCGTTGCGAAGGAAACCCAGAATGATGCCGATGGTCTTTTCAGCGATAGCATTATCGATGCTGGCCTTTGCGGCCAGCCGTCCAATCAATTCATCCATATTGCCCCGCCCCTCAACGGATCCTTGCTTCTGAATTTATCTTGATCTTGTGTGATCCGAATTACAAGCGATCAGCGCACCGGTAAGGGCTTTGCATGGCGAGTGTTGCAGCAATGCAAGAGCAGATGCGAAATTCGCAGCCAACTTGTCGCAGGTCATTACATTCG
>JAQGKJ010000176.1 GCA_028290165.1 Bradyrhizobium sp.
GCAGGCAACCCGAATCCCGACGCCTATTACGAGCCGAACTCGTTCAACGGCCCCTTGCAGGACGAGCGCTTCCGCGAGCCGCCGCTGAAAATCTCGGGCGATGCCGACCGCTACAGTCACCGCGACGGCAACGACGATTATCGTCAGCCCG
Source organism: Bradyrhizobium sp. (assembly GCA_028290165.1). Next base: position 152 of record JAQGKJ010000176.1, read on the forward strand.
GCGACTTGTTCCGCCTTATGACGGCCGACCAGAAGCAGCAGCTGTTCCAGAACTATAAGGCGGCGATGGAAGGCGTGCCGGTTGAGATCGTCAAGCGGCAGATCGTGCATTGCTACAGGGCCGATCCCGAATACGGCACTGGCGTCGCGAAGGCGATGGGCGTCGATTTCAAACCGCAGACGATCGCCGCGGAGTAGCCGCGCTCGTTTCGCCGGCCGGCGACGCTCTGCCGCGCCGTCGGCCATTTCCCCAAAGCCAACACACTGTTCCCCGGCGCAAACTGATCGCGCCGGGCGGTCAATCTCACCTCTGGAGTAAAACGATGTCTAACCGGATTGCACCAAAACTCCGTGCGGAGTTCATCGGCACCTTCTCATTCGTGTTCATCGGCGCCGGCGCCGCAGCCGTGGTCGGCGGCGGTGCCGGCCTCAACGGTATCACCGCGGTTGCCTTGGCCCACGGCCTCGCCATCATGGCCTTCGCCTTCGCCTACGGTTCCGTGTCGGGCGGGCATATGAATCCCGCCGTCACCGTCGGCGTGCTCGCCGCGGGCGCAATGGGGCTCGGCGAGGCGATTGGCTACATCATCAGCCAGCTTGTCGGCGGCGTGGCCGGCGCGCTCTTGCTGCGGACCGTTCTCGGCGGTGCGGCCACGGGGCTCGGCATGCCCACACTCGCGCATAACCTTGCTCTTGGCGCCACGACAGTCACGGTCACGCCGGAAGCCGGCTACATGATCGAGGCCTTGCTCGGCTTTTTCCTGGTTACGGTCGTGCTCAGCACGGCGGTCGCGGGCCGCGCCGGCAGTCTCGCACCGCTGGCAATCGGAATGACGCTGACCTTCAACATCCTCATGGGCGGAGCCCTCACGGGTGCGCCCTTCAACCCGGCGCGGGCGCTTGGCCCGATGGTGGCGACCGGCAATTTCAGCGATGCCTGGCTGTACCTGACGGCACCGGTCGTCGGCGCCATCGTTGCTGCGCTTCTGCATACTGGCCTTACCAGGCTCGCCCAGGAGGGGATGGCGGCGGGAAAACCGGGCAGGGCTGCGCAGACGCCCGCCGAATAGTCCCGTCCCATCGAGATTACTATATAGAGCGGCGCCGATTCCGGAGTGAAGCGGCGCCGCTCTTCGATTCTTCGTCCGAAGGTCAATCGGAAGATTGGCGTCCTCACGATCCGCGAGGACGCCAATCACGCGTCGCGAAGGCGAGGGGGAGCTTTACGCCGCCTTGGCCAGTTGCCCGTGCGGATCGATGACGAATTTGTTGGCGACGCCGGCGTCGAAGGATTTGTAGCCTTCCGGCGCCTGCGCGAGGCTGATCACCTTGACGTTGACGATCTTGGCGATCGGCAGCCTGTCCCAAAGGATCGCCTGCATGAGCTGGCGGTTGTATTTCAGCACTGGCGTCTGGCCGGTATGGAGGGTGTGGGACTTGGCCCAGCCGAGACCGAGGCGCAGGCTGAGGTTGCCCTGCTTGGCTGCGCGCTCCTTTGCGCCGGGATCGTCGGTCACATACAGGCCGGGAATGCCGATCGCGCCGGCAGCCCGCGTGATCTCCATCAGGCCGTTGAGCACGACAGCAGGCGCTTCGACGACCTTGCCGTCGGTTCCTTGCGCCTTTGCTTCGAAGCCGACGCAATCGACCGCGGAATCGACTTCGGGAACGCCGAGGACATCGGCGACGAGTTCGCCGAGGCGATCATGCCTGGTGAGGTCGATCGGCTCGAAGCCGACGTTCTTGGCGTGGGCGAGGCGCTCCTTGTTCATGTCGCCGATCAGCACGGCGGCTGCACCAAGGATTCGCGCCGATGCCGCCGCCGCAAGGCCGACCGGCCCCGCGCCGGCAACGTAGACCGTCGATCCGACGCCGACCTTGGCGGTGACGGCTCCGTGAAATCCGGTCGGGAGAATATCGGATAGGCAGGTCAAATCGCGGATCTTTTCCATCGCCTGCGCCTTATCGGGAAATTTCAGCAGGTTGAAATCGGCGTAGGGCACCATGACGTAGTCGGCCTGGCCGCCGATCCATCCGCCCATATCGACATATCCGTAGGCGCCTCCGGCGCGGTCGGAGTTGACGTGAAGGCAGACACCGGTGTCGCCCTCGCGACAGGTTCGGCACCGGCCGCAGGCGACGTTGAAGGGGACCGATACGAGGTCTCCGATTTCGAGATACTCGACGTCACGGCCTTTCTCGATCACTTCGCCGGTGATCTCGTGTCCGAGCACCATGCCGGCCGGCGCCGTGGTGCGGCCCCGGACCATGTGCTGGTCGGAGCCGCAGATATTGGTGGTGACGACCTTGAGAATCACGCCGTGGTCGATCGTCTTTCCCGCTGGATTGCGGAAGCTCGGAAAATCGATCTTCTGAACTTCGACGCTGCCGGGTTTGAGGTAGACGACGCCACGATTGGAATTGGAAGACATCCGCATTCTCCTTTGGGTCTGGCTCGATACGTGATTTCGACGTGATGGGTTGCTGTGGAGGGCCGGGAGCAGGGGCGCTGTCGGCGCCGGTCAGGTAGTCCCAATCTGTTTGAAGTACGGATGGTCTTGAAAATGACTTTGGCCGTCTTGCTGCGATTGGCCAGGTCTTGCGGCAATCCACGGCGCTATGAGGCGCCAGGTGCGTAGCGATGACACTGTGACCGCTTGCGTGTTCCCCACGGAGAATCGTAGTCGCGAGATTCAAATCATCGTGACGGTCGAGCTTCAACACCGCGTGAGAGCGGCGAGCCCCACGCCTTGATCGGGGCCGCCACCGCCCTATGTCCCCGATCTTCGGGCGGAATTTCTGACGCTGAAGCAGGCGTCAAGAGCAGTAAGCAAGAGGGACAATGGCCAGTTCCGCCGAAGCGACCTTGAATCAACCCGCACCTGTTGCACTCACTCCCGCGCCCCCGATGGCGGGATATCGCCCCGCGGTCCAGCCGTATCCGGATCTCAACGCTCACTCGATCGTCAACTACTCGCCGTCCGAGATCGTCACGCGTCGTTCCGCGGCTTGGCCGGGCTTACTCGTGGAAACGGTCCAGGTCATGCAGCACCGGCCGTTCGAATATGGATTCCGGGCTCCCTGCCATCTGCTGATTGCGGCAGAGCTCGGCGAGCGCTACGACGGCGAGACCTTTGTCGAGGGGCTGCCGCGCTCCAGTTTGCGCGATTTCACACGCAAGCTGACCTTCGTTCCTGCCGGACACGTGTTTCGCGGATCGCAGAGACCGCGCGCGCTGACGCGTACGACGTATTTCTACATCGACCCGCGCGGCCCTCTCGCCGACCCGGCGCTGCGGTTCAGCGAGATCGAGTTCAAGCCGCGCCTGTTCTTCTACGATCGCGATCTCTGGGAGACCGCTCTCAAGCTCAGGTCACAGGTCGAGAACCCCGGTCCGATGCACCGGCAATACGCCGAAGCGCTCGGCGTCGTGCTGACCCACGAACTGGTTCGCATCAATGAGGGCGCGGCGCTCCGCAAGCCGGTCAGTCGCGGCGGCCTTGCTTGCTGGCAGCAAAAGCGGGTGGCCGCCTATATCGAGGAGCATGTCGCCGACGACATCCCGCTTGCGACCCTGGCCGAATTGGCGCGGCTCAGCCCGTGCCATTTCTCCCGATCGTTCAAGCGCTCCTTCGGCATGCCGCCGCACAGATATCACGCCAATCGCCGCATCGAGCGGGCCAAACAACTGCTGGCCAATCGTGAGCTGTCCGTCACCGCGATTGCGCTCAGGATCGGCTTCAGCGACACCACCACCTTCTCCGCCGCTTTTCACAGGCTGACCGGCCAGACCCCGAGCCATTATCGTCGCAATCTAAATTGAAATGGGGAGAGGCGGGCCTGCGTGCTGCTTGCTCAGCGGGCCAGGCGAATAGATCATTCTACCTCTCTGCACGGCGGGATGCCCCGCTTGACTGATCGCAATCTCGCCAACTGCTGGCGCTATTGTGGCTATCGCAGCCATCGAGGAGCACCCAAATGTTTATCGCCATGAACCGCTTTCGCGTCGCCAAGGGGTCCGAAGCAGATTTCGAGCATGTCTGGACGTCACGCGACAGTCATCTCGACAAGGTGCCCGGCTTTGTGGAGTTTCATCTTCTCAAAGGCCCCGAGGCTGAGGACCACACGCTTTATGCCTCTCACACCGTCTGGGAAAATCGTGCCGTCTTTGAAGCCTGGACTAGATCAGAGGCGTTCCGGGCTGCGCATCAAAAAGCCGGCGACAACAAACCGCTCTATCTTGGGCACCCGCAGTTCGAGGGGTTCGAGGTGCGTCAGACAGTGGGGCGCGGCAAAGCCGAAGTGGCGTGATCTTCTGCCACGCAAGGCGAGGGCACCGACATGCGTATCGAACCGGCTTTCCTGTTTGATCTCGACGGCACGCTCGTTGACAGCGTCTATCAGCACGTCCTTGCATGGAAGCGGGCGCTCGATGCGGAGGGCATCGAACTGTCGGTCTGGCGCATCCATCGCAAGATCGGCATGAGCGGTGGCTTGTTCACCAACCAGCTGCTTCACGAGACCGGGATCGAAATCAGCGCTGAGCGCGTCGAGCGGCTTCGCCACGCCCATACTGCCGCCTACCGGGAGCAGGCAACTCAAATCCGGCCGTTGCCCGGAGCTCGCGAATTACTCGATTGGTTGACGGAGGCGGGCATTCCCTGGGCGATCGCGACCAGCGGCCGCATGGAAACGGCAGCGGTCAATCTGGCCTCGCTCGGCGTCGACCCGGATCGAATTCCAGTCGTGACGCGCGATCAGGTCAAATACGCCAAGCCCGACCCGGACCTGTTTATAGCGGCCGCCGAACGGCTGGGCGCCCCCATCGAAACATCAGTTGTCGTCGGCGACAGCATCTGGGATATGCTCGCGGCGGTCCGATGTCGCGCGTTGGGCGTCGGTCTCTTAAGCGGCGGCTATGGACCGGACGAGTTGCGACAATCCGGGGCGATCCGCGTCTACGAGGATCCGGCGCAACTGCTGCGTCGGATCGACGAGGTCGGAGGGCGGCGCTAACGGCCTCGCATTACCCGGTTGCGTCTCGCTCCGTCAGGGATCCGGTGGACAGCGCGAGCCCGTACCGATCAATCAGCATGATGATGTCGCTCGCCAGCCGTCCCTATTGCATCTTTGTAGTCCGTTTAGCCCCGCCGCGATTCCAGCCGCGGCCACCTTCGCCGAAAATTTCATGTCCATTGTCCGTCACGACCACCGTATCCTCGAGCTTGATAAAGCCGCGGCGAGGATGTTTGAGCGTCGTTTCGATCGACACCACCATTCCCGGTTCGAGAGGACGCCTGGCGTCGGTGTCGTCATACGGGACGGGCCCATTGGCCGTGAGCCGGGGCGCCTCGTGACTGACAAGGCCCATGCCGTGGGCAAGAAATTCCATGTTGTCGCGTTGCTTCGACTGCTTCAGGAGTTTCTCGGCCGCGGCGTAGATATCGCCGCCCATGCGACCCGGCTGGACTGCTGCGAAGGCGGTTCGCTGTATCGTTTCGATTTCGGACAGAAGTTCTTGAAGTTCGCCGTCCGGCTCTCCCAGGATCGCCATGCGGGCGAGATCGCCGATATAGCCGTGGAAGTTTCCGCCGGAGTCCAGCGATAGCACGTCTCCTTGCTCCCAGCGCTGATCGGAGGGCGCGCGGTTATGACTGGCGCCGGCGGCAAGGAGGCAATATTCGAACGTCAGGCCGCGCTTGACTTCCGCCACCCGTAATGCATCCGAGATCTCTTGTTTGGTGTGGCCGGGCCCGTGGGTGGCGATCACTTCGAGCATCGCTTCGATCACCAGTTCAGATGCCTTGCGCAGCTTGGCAAGTTCGGCAGGCGTTTTGACCGCGCGCAGCCGCTCCAGGACGAACAGCGCGTCCTTGATTTCGCTGTCGGGGAGGGCTTGCGACAAGGCCCTTCCGGCATCCATCGGCAGAAACGGCAGTTCGACACCGATCCGTTTGCTGGGCACGCCTGCGGCGCGGACGCATTCGACGGCGCGGGCGATGGCATCGACCGAGCCGCTAGCGGTGGTCTTGACTTCAGGAATCCAAAGCGGTGCCACCTCGCGCTGATGGGTTTCCAGCCGATGGCCAATGAAGGCTGCCTTGTCGGGGGCGCCCTTGGGGTAAACCATGACCGGCAGGTAGCGGCTGACGCCGAGCGCGTCCATGTAGTCGAAAAAAATCGCGCGCTCTGCGCCCAGAAGGTACTGAACGTTGTGTTTGGAGGTCGCAAGCAGGATATCGATGCCGGCCTCATCCATGAGCTTGTCGAGTTTGGCGGCGTCAAATGGAAGCGCCGAAGCTTCGGGTTTGCGCCTGGCGCTCTGCTGCATAACGATGCTGTCCTGCATAACGATCCTCCCTCAAAACTGCAGTCGCGAATCCGATGCCGCGGCCGTTGATCGCAAGCTAGGGCCAGGTTCGGTTTGTGGGAAGGGCAATTGGCTAGCCCGATTATATCGGATTCGCATAAGGTATATTATGGAATATTTTTATTCGTAATTAGATCAGCCAGTTAGATAAACATTGTTCCAAATCAGATGAGCCATGTCGGGTTAGCCCGGCGGACCCGCTTCCGCGTCCGATATTGCCGGCATCCGCAGACACTGCAATGAGCCGCGTCGTGAGATGGCAGATGACCCGGCGGCATCAGGTCCGTATAGGATAGCGTCTCCAGCCAAGAACAATAAGCTTCAGGGAGATCACGAGATGAGCATTTCACGACGCGCGCTACTCAAGGCATCGGCGGCCTCGGCCGTGTTGGGCGGTATCGGTGCGCCGGTTGTCGCGCGCGCCCAGGCGGCCGAATTCACCTACAAATATGCCAACAATCTTCCCGATGCGCATCCGATGAATGCCCGCGCTAAGGAGATGGCGGCGGCAATCAAGGCCGAGACCAATGGCCGCTTCGATCTGCAGATTTTCCCGAACAATCAGCTCGGCTCCGACACCGACATGCTGAGCCAGATCCGCTCCGGCGGGATCGAATTCTTCACGCTGTCGGGTCTGATCCTGGCCACGCTGGTGCCGGCCGCGTCGATCAACGGCATCGGTTTCGCGTTTCCGGATTACGACACGGTCTGGAAGGCGATGGACGGCGATCTCGGCGCCTATGTGCGTGGCGAAATCACCAAGGCCAATCTCGTTTTCATGGACAAGATCTGGGACAACGGGTTCCGGGAAACAACCTCGTCCACCAAGCCGATCAACTTCCACGACGATCTCAAGGGCTTCAAGATTCGCGTTCCGGTTTCGCCGCTCTGGACCTCTATGTTCAAGGCCTTCGATGCCGCGCCCGCCTCGATCAATTTCAGCGAGGTCTATTCGGCGCTGCAGACCAAAATCGTCGAGGGCCAGGAAAACCCGCTGGCCATCATTTCGACCGCAAAGCTCTATGAAGTGCAGAAATTCTGCTCGCTCACCAATCACATGTGGGACGGCTTCTGGTTCCTCGCCAACCGCCGCGCCTGGGAGAAGGTGCCGGAGGATGTCCGCGCGATCGTCGCCACGAACATTAACGCGGCCGCGGTCAACGAGCGGGCCGATGTGGCTAAGCTGAATGCCGGATTGCGGCAGGAACTGGCCGGCAAGGGCCTCGTGTTCAACCAGCCGGATACCGCGCCATTCCGCGAGAAACTGCGCTCGGCCGGGTTCTATTCCGAGTGGAAGGGAAAATACGGCGACCAGGCGTGGGCCTTGCTGGAAAAATCGGTCGGCAAGCTGTCGTAAGGCAGGAGTCTCCAAGGGACGGTCATGGCTCACGCCGAAGTTTCACAAGCGGCGGCCGGCGAGGCGATGTCCCCTCGCCGCCGTTCGCGCGCGGCAGCGCTGGAAGCAACGCTTGGAACGCTGGTCGAAATCCCGGCGGCGCTATTGGTCATAGCCGAGATCGTCATCCTGTTTGCGGGCGTGGTGGCGCGTTACGGGCTGCGCAGTCCCCTGATCTGGTCGGATGAACTGGCTTCCATCCTGTTCCTCTGGCTCGCCATGCTGGGAGCTGCGGTGGCGTTTCGCCGCTCCGAGCACATGCGCATGACCGCCATCGTCGCCGGCGCCAAGCCCGCGATGCGGAACTATCTCGATGTCGTGGCGACCTGCGCGGCGCTGGCTTTTCTGCTGCTGGTCGCGCGGCCGGCTTACGAATACGCCTACGAAGAGAGCTTTATCACCACGCCGGCGCTGCAAATTCCCAACATCTGGCGCGCCGCGGCGCTGCCGGTCGGCGTTGGCCTGATGGCGCTGTTTGCATTCTTGCGGCTGGCTAGAACCGGCGACATCCGGCTCGTGATGAGCGCGGTGCTGTTGGTTGCCCTGGTGATGGCAGTGTTTTGGCTGGCGCAGCCGTGGCTGCGTCCGCTCGGCAATATCAACCTGATCATCTTCTTTGTCGGCGTCGCCGGGTTCTGTGTCTTCACCGGCGTGCCCATCGCCTTCGGTTTTGGACTGGCGATCTTCGGCTACCTCGCGCTGACGACGCGGACGCCGCTGATGGTGCTGGTCGGCCGCATGGACGAGGGCATCAGCCACCTGATCCTGCTTTCGGTGCCGCTGTTCGTGTTCCTCGGCCTTTTGATCGAGATGACGGGGATGGCGCGCGCCATGGTGGCGTTTCTGGCAAGCCTGCTCGGCCATGTCAGAGGCGGGCTGCATTACGTGCTGGTCGGCGCGATGTATCTGGTGTCGGGCATATCTGGCTCCAAAGCCGCCGACATGGCCGCCGTGGCGCCGGTGCTGTTCCCGGAGATGAAAGCGCGCGGCGCCAGGCCCGGCGATCTCGTTGCGCTGCTCGCAGCGACCGGCGCCCAGACCGAGACCATTCCGCCAAGCCTGGTGCTGATCACCATCGGCTCGGTGACCGGCGTTTCGATTTCGGCGCTGTTTACCGGCGGCCTCCTGCCGGGCGTGGTGCTGGCGATCACGCTGTCGGCGCTGGTGTGGTGGCGTTACCGCGGCGAGGACCTCAGTCACGTCAAGCGGGCGAAAGCCGGCGAGGTTATCCGGTCGTTCGTGATCGCCCTGCCCGCGCTGGCGCTGCCGTTCGTGATCCGCGCTGCCGTGGTCGAGGGGATCGCGACCGCGACCGAGGTCTCCACCATCGGCATCGTCTATGGTCTGATCGTCGGCCTTCTGGTCTACCGCCGCTTCGACTGGCGGCGGCTGATGCCGATGCTGGTGGAGACGGCGTGCCTGTCGGGCGCGATCCTCCTGATCATCGGCACCGCAACCGGCATGGCCTGGGGATTGACGCAATCCGGCTTTTCGCGCGCGCTGGCGAGCGCAATGACCGGCCTGCCCGGCGGCTCCGCGACCTTCATCGCGGTATCTATCGTAGCCTTTACCGTGCTGGGCAGCGTGCTCGAGGGCATCCCGGCGATCGTGCTGTTCGGCCCGCAGTTGTTTCCGATCGCTCGCGCCGTCGGCGTGCACGAGGTGCATTATGCGATGATCATCATCCTTGCGATGGGCATCGGACTGTTCGCGCCGCCGTTCGGAG
>JAQGKJ010000186.1 GCA_028290165.1 Bradyrhizobium sp.
CCGCGTCCTCGTAGTTGCCGATGCGGTAATAGGCCCAGCCCAGCGAGTCGACGATGTAGCCGTCGTCCGGGCGCTGATCGACGGCGCGCTTGATCATCTTCATGCCTTCGTCGAGATTGATGCCCTGGTCGATCCAGGAATAGCCGAGATAGTTCAGCACGTGGGGCTGCTCGGGCTGCAGATCGAGCGCCTTGCGCATATCGGCTTCCGCCTTGCTCCACTGCTTGGAACGCTCCTCGCAGATGCCGCGGTAATAATAGTAGACCCAGTTGGTCTTCTCGCTTGCCGCCGGCAGGGCGTCGATGCCCTGCGAGTAGGTCTGCACGCAGTCGGCGAACTTCTTGCGGCCGCGCTCGATATTGCCGAGCGCCATGATGGCCTCGATATCCTTGGGATCCTCCGCGGTGACGCCTTTCAGTATCTTGATTGCCTCCTCGCTGCGGTCGGCAGCGTCGAGATTGGTCGCCAGCTGAATCTGCGCATTGCGCTTCAGCGGCGAATTCGCCGGCATCCGTTCGTAAACCTTGATCGCCATCGCCGGCTTCTTGACCGACTCGTAGAGATCGGCCAGCGACAGCAGCGCCAGCGGATGATTGGGCGCCAGATACAGCGAGAGTTGCAAATAGACCAGCGCGAGATCCTCGCCGCCGCGGCGCGTCAGCGTCGCACCGATACCGTAGAGCGCCTCGGCGGCGCCGGTCTGCGGCGAGTCGACCAGCGGCGCCAGCTTCTTGCCGGCCTTGGTCTCACGCAGGCCTTCCAATACCAGCGGGTGCCGCGCGAGCTTCTTGTCGAACGCCTCGTAGACGCCGGTCGCCGCTGCATCGTCCTTGTTGCGCGACAGCCAGCGCGCATAGGCATCTGCCACGCGCAGCATCGAATCGTCGAGCTTGTAGGCCCGCTCGAGCCGGGCGCCGGCGTCCTTTTCCTTGCCCGCGAGTTCGAGGATCATGCCGGCATGGAGATCCTTGAAGATCGGATACCATTCCGGACCCGTCAGCTTGTCGATGTTGGCAACCGCAGCCTTGGTATCGCCGGCGCCGTAGCTGGCCCAGCCCGACAGCAGCGTCGCCACCAGATCCGTGATCGGCCCGCGGATCGACTGATTGATGTTCAACTGCGCGGCGGCGTATTTCTTGGCTTTCAGATCGCGCACGCCGATCACCAGGCGGGCGACGCGATTGGACTTGTCGACCGTCAGGATACGGTCGGCGAGCTTGACGGCCTCGTCGATATCGCCGTCGGCGAGCGAGGAGATGAACGCACGGTCCAGCAATTCGTTGTTCTTGGGATCGGTGCGGAGCGCCGAGCGATAGAACGTCGCCGCCGAATTGGAATCCCGCTCCACGCTGGCATGGCGGGCGGCCAGATAGCTGCCCGACGTGGTCAGCGATTTCAGATCGCGGTTGGAGGGGAATTGCGCCGAATTATCGGTGGGATGATCGGGCGTCTGCGCCGAAAGCGATCCAGGCACAGAAAGCGCGGTGAAGGCGAGTGCGGCAATCGTCAAGCGATTGAAACGAATGGAAAACATCACGGTTCGCCTTAAGCTCCAGGGGTCTACGGGAATTTACGGATCGTCTCGAATGCGAACCCAAGCGGCGGCATCAAGCCCTGGGACAATGCCGCGTTTGGCGTTCAACCGCAAGGATACGGGATGGCGAATCGATTGGCAGGGAACGCCCGATGGCTGCCAGCGCCGTCTGAAAACGCTTCCAGTGTGGCCGTATCGTGGCCGGCGGGTCGCAACCGCGGCATCCCCTCACGCAATCGTGGTCACATCGCCTCGTAATTGGGTCCGCCGCCCCCTTCCGGTGGAACCCAGGTGATATTGCCGTTCGGGTCCTTCACGTCGCAGGTTTTGCAGTGGACGCAATTCTGGGCGTTGATGACGAAACGTGGCCCGGAGGGCTCCTCGACCCATTCATAGACGCCGGCCGGGCAATAACGATTGGATGGGCCGGCATAGACATCGTGCTCGGAGGCCTTCTGCAGGTTCATGTCGGCGACCTTCAGATGGACCGGCTGGTCCTCCTCGTGATTGGTGTTGGAAAGAAACACCGACGACAATTTGTCGAAGGTGAGCTTGCCGTCCGGCTTCGAAGCCGCGATCGGCGCATGCGCCTTCGCCGGATCGAGCGTCTTGGGGTCGGGCTTGGCGTGCGACTGGGTTCCGAACAGCGAGAAGCCGAGCGTGTTGCACCACATATCGATGCCGCCCAGCGCCACGCCAACGATGGTGCCGAACTTCGACCACAGCGGTTTGACGTTGCGGACCCGGTACAGATCCTTGCCGACCGGAGAATCGCGCCAGGCGTTCTCGTATTCCACCAGTTCATCGTTGGCGCGGCCGGTGCCGAGCGCGGCGGCGACGTGTTCGGCAGCTAACATGCCGCTGCCGATGGCGTTATGCACGCCCTTGATGCGCGGCACGTTGACGAAGCCCGCGGCGCATCCGATCAGCGCGCCGCCGGCAAACGACAGCCGCGGCACCGACTGATAGCCGCCCTCGGTGATGGCGCGCGCGCCATAGGCAAGCCGCTTGCCGCCTTCGAACAATGTGCGGATCGAGGGATGGGTCTTGAAGCGCGGGAATTCGTCGTACGGCGACAGATACGGATCGTGGTAATTGAGATGCACGACGAAGCCTACCGCCACCAGATTGTCGTCGTAATGATAGAGGAACGAGCCGCCGCCGGTTGAATTGTCGAGCGGCCAGCCGAACGAATGCTGGATCAGGCCTTTTTGGTGCTTCGAAGGATCGATCTGCCAGACTTCCTTGAGGCCGATACCGAATTTCGGCGGTTCGCTGTTGGCGTCGAGGCCAAACTTCGCGATCAGCTGTTTGGTCAGGCTGCCGCGGGCGCCTTCGGCGAACAGCGTGTATTTGCCGACCAGTTCCATGCCGCGGGTAAACGACGATTTGTGCGAGCCGTCCTTGGCTATGCCCATATCGCCGGTCGCGATGCCGCGCACCGCGCCCTTTTCATCGTAAAGCACTTCCACCGCGGCGAAGCCCGGGTAGATCTCGACGCCGAGCGCCTCGGCCTTGCGCGAGAGCCACCGGCAGACATTGCCGAGCGAGCCGATATAGCAATGATGATTGTTCATCAGCGGCGGCATCATGATGGCTGGCAGCGGGATCGCGGTGCCGGCCGTCATCCAGTAGAACTTGTCGGTCTTGACCTGCGTCTTCAGCGGGCAGTCGGCATCCTCGCGCCAATCCGGAATCAACTTGTCGAGCGCCACCGGATCGATCACCGCGCCGGACAGAATGTGCGCGCCCACTTCAGAGCCCTTCTCAACCACCACGATTCCAAGGTCGGGATTGAGCTGCTTCAGCCGGATGGCAGCGGCGAGGCCGGACGGCCCGGCGCCGACGATCACGACGTCGAATTCCATGGCTTCGCGCGGCGGCAATTCTTCGGTACTCATGGTTTGGTCTCAGGCCAATTGGGAAAGCTACGCTTCTATAGCGTCTCTGCGGGCCGTTTGTTTCCGATTTTTTGCCTGAGAACAACCATGGAAATGACGGCTGAGGCGTTTCGCTGCAGCGCAATCCGGCCTACATTGCGAAGATGCCTATCACCATCGTGCCATGACGCCTGATCCCGCCCCGACGTTGCAGCAATTGCTCGCCTTCTATCTGGAGGCCGGGGTCGACTGTGCGCTGACGGAAGCGCCGGTCAATCGGCTGTCCGATCCCGACATCGCGCCCGGACCAAGCGAAACGGCGTTGCCCAATCCGGTCAGGACAATCCCCGCCACGACCCCTGCTCCGCGCGTCGAGGCAGCCCCCACGCCGGAAGCCGCAATCCTGTCGGCTCGCGAAGCGGCGCGGACCGCGCCTTCGCTCGAAGTGCTGCGTGCGCTATTGGAAAATTTCGACGGCTGCGCGCTGAAATCGACTGCGACACGCCTGGTATTCGCCGACGGCAACCCGAAGGCGCGGGTGATGTTTGTCGGCGAGGCTCCCGGACGCGAGGAAGACATCGAGGGGCTGCCCTTCGTCGGGCGCTCGGGCAAGCTGCTTGACCGGATGATCGCCGCGATCGGGCTCGACCGCACCAGCGCCTACATCGCCAACGTCATTCCATGGCGGCCGCCGGGCAACCGCACGCCGACTCCGCAGGAGACGCAAATCTGCCTGCCGTTCATCCAGCGCCAGATCGAACTGGTAAACCCGGACGTGCTGGTGACGCTTGGCAATCCCTCGACGCAAACCTTGCTGTCGACGCGCGAGGGCATCATGAAAACCCGCGGGCGTTGGTTCGAATACGATACCGGCACGCGGGTGATCCGCGCGCTTGCCACCTTCCATCCGGCGTATCTGCTGCGCTCGCCGTCCTACAAGCGCATGGCGTGGCAGGATTTGCGCGCGATCGCGAAGGCGCTGGGGCAGCCACCGATGCGCTGATCCGCCCGTGCGTCTTAACGTCCGGGCGGCCATTCGGGAAAGCGCGGCAAATGCTCGCCCTCGGCGAGCCATGGCACGTCGTGCGAGGTCC
>JAQGKJ010000202.1 GCA_028290165.1 Bradyrhizobium sp.
ACCTAGCTTTGCCTCGGACACGGTATCGGTCATCTCACCCCGGCAAAGGCACTAATTCGAACTCGCGGAGACAGCTGCATATCATGACACATTACGTTGCAAACTACTGCTATTCCTAAAAGAAAAACACCCGGCCGAACAAGGGTTTGCACGAGCGACCGACCGGCGGCTGTGATAAGCCTGACCCGGCTCAACCCACTACTCTTATAGAGGTTGCAACCCGCATCAAGGCCTTTGCCGCAGTGCACCGCCTATGTCGCCGCTAGGTCATTCCTGTCGATTTTCGGTGTCCGGAATATGGCCGGTGACAAGGGCATCAAGGACATGCACGCCCAATCAGCGCAGCTTGCTGAGCAGCGCCACCAGCGTCTCGCGCTCTTTCGGCTCAAGCGGCGCCAGCGTTTCCCTGGTGATCGCGAGCGCGTTCGGCGCGGCCTTTTCGGCCAGTTGCTGGCCGGCACGCGTAAGGCTCACCAGCAGGCGACGGCCGTCTTCGGGATCGGCGCTGGTTTCGGTCAGGCCGCGTGCGGTAAGCCGGTCGATCACGCCCTTGATGGTGGCGACATCCATCGCCGTCAGCCGACCGAGCTGGTTCTGCGAGCACGGTCCAGTCTCGGTGAGTTTTGCCAGTGCCGCCCATTGCGTCGGCGTCAGGTTGATGCCGATTTCGCGGGCGAAGATAGTGGCGTGGCGCTGCCACACCAGGCGCAGGATGAAGCCGATCTGCTCCTCGAGGACATAAGCCGGCCGTGACGGCTTGACGCTCCGTTTGGCCGAAACACTCCTGGTCATATGCGTTCCCCGCCCCTCATTTTTCGCAGCCCGCGATCACAGCGCCAGATGCGCGTCCCTGATGTCCGGACGGGCGTCAAGCTCACCCATGGTGCCGCTGAAGCAGATGCGGCCGCGCTCGATGATGTAGGCGCGGTCGCAAATCAGTCTGGCGAAATGCAGATTCTGTTCGGAGACGACGATGCTGACGCCTTCCTTCTTCATGGTCAGGATCGCATCCACCATCTGCTCCACGATCTTCGGCGACAGCCCCTCGGAGGGTTCGTCGAGCAGCACCAGCGACGGATTTCCCATCAGGGTCCGCGCGATGGTCAGCATTTGTTGCTCGCCGCCGCTCATGCGCCCGCCGTGACGGCCGCGCATCTCACCGAGATTCGGAAACAGCGCGAATAGTTTCTCCCGGGTCCAGTGCGGTGCGTTCGCCCTCAGCGGCTGTCGGCCGACTTCGAGGTTTTCGTCGACCGTGAGATCCGTAAAGATGCGACGCTCCTCCGGCACGTAGCCGAGCCCACGGCTTGCGATCGCGTGCGTCGGCTCAGCCGAGACATCCTTGCCCTCGAACACGATGCGGCCGGAGCGTTGCTCGACGAGACCGACGATGGAGCGAAAGGTCGTGGACTTGCCGGCGCCGTTGCGGCCGAGCAGCGCAACCACTTCGCCGTCGCCGACCTCCAGCGCGATGTCGAACAGGATGTGCGCGGGGCCGTCATAGCTGTTGAGCGCCTCGACGGATAGCTTCATGCCGGCGCTCCCTCGCGGTGCCTGGCGTCGTAAACCAGTCCCTCGCCGAGATAGATGGCGCGGACCTGCGGATTGTGCCGGACCTCTTCAGGCGAGCCTTCGGCAATCAATGTGCCGCGATTGAGCACCAGGATGCGATCAGCGTGTTCGAACACCACGTCCATATCGTGCTCGGTGAAGAGGACGCCGATCGACTTTTCGCGGGCGATGCCCGCGGTCAGCCGCATCAGTTCGATGCGCTCGCGCGGCGCCATGCCGGCGGTCGGCTCATCCATCAAAAGCAGCTTTGGCTGATTGGCGAGCGCAATGGCGAGCTCCAGCCGCTTGAGATCGCCATAGGCGAGTTCGCCGCAGGGGCGCTCCGCGTAACCACCCATGCCGACCAGTTCCAACAGGTGCGTGGCCTCCTCCGGGGCGAACCGCGGCGTCGAGGTCCAGAGATTGAACAACGCCCGATGATACGACACCAGCGCGACCTGGATGTTCTCGCGCACGGTCATGGTCGGAAACGTCGCGGTGATCTGGAAGGTGCGGCCGACGCCCAACCGCCAGATCTCGCGCGGCTTCTTGCCGGTGGTGTCTTCGCCGAGCAGATTGATCCGGCCCGAACCGGGAATGGTCTGGCCGTTGAGCATGTCGAAGCACGTGCTCTTGCCCGCGCCGTTGGGGCCTATCAGAGCCAGGATCTCGCCGGCCTTCAGCTCGAACGACACGCCGCGCACGGCGTGGACGCCGCCATAGGATTTGCTGAGGCCTTCGACTGCAAGGAGCGGCGATGCGGTACTCATTCGGTGGTCTCGATTGGCGAGGTGAGAAGCGCTGACTTTGGCGATCGAGACCGGCGGCGATCGCGGATCGTCTCCAGCATGCCGACGATACCCTTTGGGAAGGCGACCACGATCAGCACGATAACGCCGCCCAGCACCAGCTTGGACAGGTCGGTCTGGCTCACCAGCCAGATCGAGAGCGCCTTGTAGACGATGGCGCCGACCACCGCGCCGGAAACCGTCTCGACGCCGCCGAGCAGCACCATGACCAGCGCATCGACCGAGAGCGAGATGCCGAGACTGTCGGGGAAAACGCTGCCCTTGAGATAGGCGAACAGCGCGCCGGCAATACCGGCGATGGTGCCTGCGATGACAAAAGCGGTCCACTGGATGCGCTTGCCGTCGATGCCGATGGCCTCACTGCGCAGCGGCGAATCCCGCGTTGCGCGAAGCGCAAAACCGAAAGGCGAGAACACGACGATCCGAAGCGCTACGACCGCAAGCGCGGCGACACCGATCGAAAGCCAGTAGAAATGCGCCGGGCTCGACGCCCACTTCTCGGGCCAGACTCCCAAAATGCCGTTGTCGCCGCCGGTCACTTCGACCCACTGGAATGCGATCGACCACACGATCTGCGCGAACGCCAAGGTCAGCATCGCGAAGTAGACGCCGGACAATTGAACCGCAAAGAATCCGAACACCGCCGCGCCCGTCAGTCCCAGCAATGGTCCGAGCAGTAGGCAAACGATCATCGGCAGGCCCGCAAGCTTGGCGAGCAACGCGACGCCGTAGGCACCGAGCCCGAAATAGGCGGCATGGCCGAACGAGGCGAGCCCGCCGACCGACATCAGGAAATGCAGGCTGGCGGCAAAAATGACAAAAATTGCAATCTCCGAGCCGACCGTGAGCGCGTAGTTGCCGCCGAACAGCGGCAGCGCCGCGGCTATGATCAGTGCAACCATCGCCGCGAGCCGCTCGCCCGACGTCAGCGCGCGCCAAGGATTGACGGTCAAACCCGGCGTGCGGCGCGCGCGTGCTTCCGGCTTTCCGAACAGGCCCCATGGCCGCACGATCAGCACCGCCGCCATCACCAGGAACACCAGGATGATGGATATCTTCGGGAAGATCAAAATGCCGAAGGCGTTGAGTTCCGACACCAGCACGGCCGCGACAAAGGCGCCGATGATGCTGCCGAGCCCGCCGATCACCACCACCACGAACACGTCGACGAGGATCCGCAAATCCAGCGCGTGATGCACGGCATCGCGCGGGATCTGCAGCGCGCCGCCGAGGCTGGCGAGAAAGACTCCGAGCGCGAACACGCTGGTGAACAGCCATTTTTGATTGACGCCGAGCGCCGCCACCATGTCGCGGTCCTGGGTCGCGGCGCGGACCAAGACGCCCCACCGCGTTCGCTGGAACAACAGCCAGAGGATTCCAAGCACGACTGGACCGAGCGCGATCAGGAACAGGTCGTAGCTCGGAATATTCTGGCCGAAGAAATCAACCGCGCCCTTGAATCCCGGCGCGCGGCGGCCGAGCAGGTCGCTCGGTCCCCAGATCAGGACCACGAGATCCTCGACCATCAGGGTCAGGCCGAAGGTGGCCAATAGCTGAAACAATTCGGGCGCGTGATAGATCCGCCGCAGCAGCACCATCTCGACGAGCACGCCGACCGCGGCGACGATCACCGCGGCGGCG
>JAQGKJ010000222.1 GCA_028290165.1 Bradyrhizobium sp.
CATGGAGCAGGACCTGCGTCAGGCGCTTGTCGACGGCGGCTTCGAAATCCATTACCAGCCGCTTGTCCATCTTCACACCAATGAGGTGTCCGGCTGCGAAGCGCTGCTGCGCTGGCGTCATCCCGAACGCGGCATGATTTCGCCTGCCGAATTCATACCCGTGGCGGAAGACACCGGCCTGATCAATGAGCTCGGCGAATGGGTGCTGCGAACCGCATGTACCGAAGCGGCCGGCTGGCCGGATCACGTCCTGCTCGCCGTCAACGTCTCGCCGGTTCAATTGAAATGCCCGACGGTGGCGCTCAAGATCGCCGGCGCACTGGCGGCCTCCGGCCTTTCACCGAGCCGGCTGGAAGTCGAGATCACCGAAGCGGTGCTGATCCACGATGACGAGACGGCGCTCGCCATCCTGCATCAGCTCCGCGCCATCGGCGTGCGTATCGTGCTCGACGATTTCGGCACGGGCTATTCCTCGCTGAGCTATCTAAAACGCTTCCCGTTCGACAAGATCAAGATCGACCGCTGCTTCGTCAGCGACATTGCGGAGATCGACGGCTCGTCGGCGATCGTGCAGGCGGTGGTCAACATCGCAGCCTCCCGCAACATGACGACCACGGCGGAAGGCGTCGAAACGGCCGAGCAAAGGGACATCCTGCGCACGCTGGGCTGCACCGAGATGCAGGGCTACCTGTTCAGCGCTGCAAAGCCTGGGCCGGAGGTGAGGAAATTGTTTGGCGCGCGAGCGGATATGACGGCGGCCGTGGCCTAGCATTTGCCGCCGATCCCGTTATGCCGCGAGCCGGCCGCGATTGTTCTCGGCGAGAATCGGGCGGATCAGCCGCCCAAAGCGCTCGGCCTCCTCGTCATGCAGATAGCCGGATAGGCAAAACGAGTGGCAGCCGGCATCGATGAATTGCTGCAGCGTGTCGGCGCATTGGACGGGATTGCCGACGACGGCGATGCCGGCGCCCGGCCGGACCTTGGTGATGCCGGTCCACAGATGCGGCAGCAGGAGATCGCCGTGCTCGCGGGCGAGCTGCTGCACGCGCTGGTTCGCCTCTGACTTGGTGTAGAGCGTCTTCATCTCCTGCTTCTGCCGTTCGGTGGCGTTGCGCACCAGGGTGTCGGCGGCCTCCCAGGCGTCCTTTTCATTTTCGCGGCAGATCACCTGCAGGCGCATGCCGAAGCCGATCGAATTCTCGCGGCCATGCGCGCGCGCCATCTGCCTGATGCCGGCGATGTTTTCGGCGATGCGTTCCGGCAGATCGCCCCAGAACAGATGCACGTCGGAGTGTTTTGCGGAGATCTCCCAAGCCTGCCGCGAGCCGCCGCCGAGATAGAATTTCGGATATGGCTGCTGCAGCGGCCGCGGCCGGATATGCGCGCCCGACAGGGTGTGAAACTTGCCCTGGAAATTCAGCGGACCATGCGTGGTCCACAGCGCCTTGAGGATCGAAACCTCCTCCTCCATCAGCGCGTAGCGCTCCTCCTTGGCGTAGCGCACGCCCTCCGCCACGACTTCGCTTTCGTTCTGGCCCGCGATCAAATTGATGCAGACGCGCCCGCCCGACATCCGGTCGAAGGTCGAGATCATCTTCGCCAGCAGCACCGGATTGATGTAGCCGGGCCGGGCGGCGATCAGCGGTTTTATCACCGACGATCGCGCCGCCAGGAAGGCGCCCGATATCCAGGCCTCCCAGCAGGTCGAGCCAACGGGGATTAGCAGATACTCGAACCCCGCATTCTCCGCGGCCTGCATCACGCGCTCGCATAATTCCGGCGATCCCGCCACCTGGGCCTCGGCCACGCCATAGGCTGTGGTGTCGCCATGCGTGGGCAGATACCAGCCAAATTCGAGCGGACGCATGGACTTTTCTCCTCAAAGCGCGGTTTCGCGGCGCGATGCCCTCAAGCGGGTAGTTTACAGGCTGCGTCGCCTGCGACAATCGGGCCGGACGACATCACTTCTCAATCACCTGGATCTAAAAAGCCGCTCCCGATAGGCCTCCATTCCCAGGCGGACATCCTTATCCTCGACCCATTGGCCGCCCTCATCCATCACGCCCGCCTCCAGCATCGCGGCGGCGCACGGCCAGTGCAGATCGACCCAATGCGGAATATCGGCCTCCGGCATGCCGCTGCGGCGGCAGATGCGCATCGCCATGTCGCGGGCCAACGGTTCGATGTTCGAGGTCATGACACACCAAAAATAGCTGGTTCCGGGAGCAAGCCACCTCTAGCCGAGGACATTGCCCAGACCGAGGCAATCGGCTAAATGAACCGCAACGCACCCGTAGCTCAGCTGGATAGAGCGTTGCCCTCCGAAGGCAAAGGTCACACGTTCGAATCGTGTCGGGTGCGCCAATTATTTCAAGGGCTTAGGGATTTTAGGGATTTTCTCGCTTCCGTTCGGGTAAGCACCGGGTAAGCAGCAGAACCTTTGGTTCGGGAGGGCGCCGGGCGTGACGGCAATTGTGGGGATCCGCTGCAAAGACGGAGTCGTTATTGGTTCGGATAGTTCAGCGACATTCGGTGATGGAGGCGGCAATCGCATTATTGAACAATCTACCATCCGCAAAATCGAAATCGTTGGAGAGAGCGTAATTGTCGCCGGCACCGGAGCAGTCGGTCACATGCAGCGCTTCAGAGCGGTAATCGAAAGGCTTTGGAGTTCGAAGGCCTTTATGGGAAAGACGGAGATTGAAGTCGGCAAGACTCTTTCGAGCGCGGGTACTAGCGATTTCGCTCAGACCAGTGCGATGAATAATCTGCAGTTCGCTGCGATGGTTGCTTATCCTGCAATGGATCAACCCTCCCTATGCGAACTTCCTGGCGGTCCGGGGATCTTTCAGCCAGAGATCAAAAAGGTTGATGATCTGTGGTTTGCATCGACCGGCAGCGGGCAGCCCATCACCGATCCTTTTCTTGCATTGCTCCGGAAGGTGTACTGGCGAGATGAGGCGCCAGCCCTTCAGGGCGGCATCTTCACCGCCCTATGGGCACTTCAGCACGCCTGCGAGGTGAATCCAGGCGGCATCAACGAACCCGTTAGATAGCTGTTCTTGCCCGCGAGAAGGGCAAGCTGAACGGTCCGACAACGGTTCGATCGACGTTCGCGGTTCGGAGGAACGCTCACTACGCTTGCCGGCCATTATTGAAAATGCACCTGCCTGGCGAGACGCGATTGCCAAACTGATAAATGACACCTCACAGTCGACGAGCGTTCGTTGAGGGTATCCACACCGCCCACCTGCCCTTTGCCGCCGACACGTGCGACTCAGAGGAAAATCGCGTTCAGAATTCGTAATTGGCGTTGTCCGATGGCTGCGTCAAAGCGCGGCGCTTCCCAAGGAAACACAACGCTGGTGCGCCTATCGCGCCCTAGGCGATCCGCTTTGGCAAAGGTTCAACGGCGGCGCGGATGGCACGCGATGGTATTACACCGTCCTGGCACGCGTTTTTGAGCAGGCTCTGCCAAGGGCACTTGCTGATAGACTGTCCCGGGCGGTCAAGGCATTCGCGCAGTGAGTCGAGCTCCTTGGGCTTCGCGCATAAAGTTCTGCGATTCGAGGAATGAAGCGGCCGAACACGACTTGCTACCGATCACGTCGCATTGTCAATCGAAGCCGTAACCCGGTCAAAAACCTGTCTGGTCGAGAAAAAAGAATCGGTTCAAGCAGATGCTAAGGCTAAGCGATCAACCTGTTAGGCGGCTGATCGTACTGTGACTGACGTTATATGAGCGCGCAATGTCGGTTAGCACCTCTCCCGCCTCCCGACGAGCAATTGCTTCCCTGCGCTGATGGCCCGTCAGCTTGGGCTTACGGCCAAGAATCACACCCCTCGCCTTCGCCCGCTCGCGCCCCTCGCCGGTCCGTGTCCGGATAAGTTCGCGCTCGAACTCGGCGAGACCGCCCAATACTGTCAGCATCAGGCGACCGTGCGCCGTCGTCGTGTCAGCCCAGGTGTCTCTTAGCGATTTGAAGCCAGCCCCCTTCTCGGC
>JAQGKJ010000229.1 GCA_028290165.1 Bradyrhizobium sp.
TTCGCCGGCGTAAATCGGGCAAGAGGTCGATCTTTCCGATCAAAGGCAATGACATGGACGGAACCGGCAAAAACAGAAAGCTCCCCGGAGAGGATGACGGCAAAGAAAAAAAGCCGCCGCCCGCGCCGGCCGAGGACGACGATTACGAGGATGGCGACTTCGCCACGCCGAAGCGCGACCGCAACGGCGACGACGATCAGCCCCTGTAGAGACCATTCCTGCCGCCGGCGTCGTTGTCTCCAGGTTTTAATGACGCATCGCCGCATTCCGGAGCCGTTCGCGAGAGCTGCCATGCAACGGTATTCATGGACAAATAACCGGTAGCCGGTAATTTTGACGGGCCCTGCCGGGCCGTTACATCGCAACGGGGTTTGAATCAGACATGGCCGACGTTTTGGCCGCAGTGCAACAAGCGAAGACGGACGGGTCGCTGCGCACGCTGGCGGCGATTTCAGCGGCGCATTGGGTCAGTCATTTCCATTTCATGGCGTTGCCGATGCTGTTCCCCTTCCTCAGGGAGCAACTCGGCGTCGACTATATCGAGCTCGGCTTTGCCCTGACGGTGTTCGCCGTGATCTCCGGCGTGACGCAAGCGCCAATGGGCTACCTGGCCGATCATATCGGCGCCCGCAAAGTCCTGCTCATCGGGCTAACGCTGGGCGGCCTGGCGCTTATCATGCTTGGGCTGCACCTGACTTACGCCTGGCTGATCGCGAGCGCCGTGCTGCTGGGGCTCGCCAACAGCGTCTATCATCCGGCCGATTATGCGCTGTTGTCGGCCCACATGGATGAGGCGCGGATGGGCCGCGCGTTTTCGATCCACACGTTTGCGGGCTTCCTCGGCGGCGCGGTCGCGCCTGCGATCATAGCTGCGCTGGTCGCGATGACCGGCGGGTATGGCGCTCTGATCGTGGCCGGTGCCGTGGGTCCGCTGGTGGCGCTATTGCTGATCGTCGTCGGCATTCCCGACGCCAGCGCCGCCGACCGCAAGGTCGACGGCGTGCATGCGCCGCGGCAGAGCATCATCACGCCCACTTTGATCGTGCTGACGATCTTTTTCATGCTGCTCAGCCTGTCCAACGCCGGGATCGGCAATTTCGGCGTGGTGGCGCTGATGAGCGGCTATGGCGCGTCATTCTCGGCCGCGATTATCGCGCTGACGGCATTTCTCGGCTTCAGCGCCATCGGCGTGCTGGCGGGCGGCTTGCTCGCCGACCGTACCCACCGTCACGGACAAGTCGCCGCGGCCTGTTTTGCCGTCAACGCCGCCATCGTGCTTGTCATTGCAACCGTCAATCTGCCGTCGCTGCTGCTGACGGCGGCGATGGCTGCTGCCGGATTCCTTGGCGGCGTGATCGCGCCCTCGCGCGATATGCTGGTCCGCAACGCCGCGCCGGCGGGCGCGGCCGGGCGGGCCTTCGGAATTGTCACCACCGGATTCAATCTCGGCGGCATCGTCAGCCCGCTATTATTCGGCTGGATCATGGACCAGAATGCGCCGCACTGGGTGTTTGGCGCTTCCGTGGTGTTCATGATCCTCACGGTCCTGCTGGCGTTGGTCACCGACCGCAACCCGCGAGAAAGCCTTGCGGAGCCCGACGCGAGGCTGATGCAGCCCTGAACCTCACCTGCGGCAGTTGACAGCAACGCGGGACAACCGATGATGCAGCAACAAAATTAGCCCGGGATGAAACGCCATGACCTCTAACCCTGATCTCGTGATCCGCGGCGGCAGCATCGCCGACGGCCTTGGGGGCGAACTGTTCGAGGCGGATGTGGCGATAAAGGACGGCCGCATTATCGAGGTCGGCCGCGTCGCCGGCAAAGGCACCGAAGAGGTCGACGCCAGGGGGAAACTGGTTGCGCCGGGCTTTGTCGACCTGCACACCCATTACGACGGCCAGGTGACCTGGAGCCAGGACATCACGCCATCGTCGCAGAATGGCGTCACGTCAGCCGTGATGGGCAATTGCGGCGTCGGTTTCGCGCCCTGCCGCCCGTCCGATCACGTCAGGCTGATTCAATTGATGGAAGGCGTCGAGGATATTCCCGAACCGGTGCTCAGCGCGGGCATCCCCTGGGCCTGGGAAAGTTTTGGCGATTACATGGACTGGCTGTCGCAGCGCCGGTTCGACGTCGACATCGGCGCGCAACTGCCGCACGCGGCATTACGCGTCTACGTGATGGGCGAACGCGGCGCGCGCCGCGATCCGGCCACGCTGGAGGACAATGCCGCGATGGCGGCGCTTGCGGGCGATGCCGTGCGGGCGGGCGCGCTGGGATTTTCGACCTCGCGCACCCTCAACCATCGCACCTCCACCGGCGACTACACGCCCACCTTGAAGGCGGGCGAGGACGAACTGACGGCGATTGCGGGCGCCATGCACAAGGTCGGCCGCAGCGTGCTGCAATTCGTGCTCGATCAGGGCAGCATCGAGGAAGACTTGCCGATGATGCTGCGGGTGGCGGAGAAGACGCAGTGCCCGATTTCGTTTTCGGTGACGCAAGCCGACAAGGCGCCGCGGCGCTGGCGCCAGACGCTCGACACCATCAACGCGGCTTCCGCCCGGGGTCTTGCGATCACCGCCCAGATCGCCGCGCGTCCCGTCGGGCTGATGCTGGGACTGGAATTGTCGCGCAATCCGTTCCAGACCCATCCGAGCTATCGGGCGATCGCGAACCTGCCGCTGGCGGAGCGGCTGGCGCGGCTGCACCAGCCCGAGGTGCGCGCCGCGATCCTGAGCGAGACGGCGACCGCGACCGACGATCCGCTGTTCTTCCGGCCCAACTACGACAAGATGTATCTGCTCGGCGATCCCCCCGATTACGAGCAGCCGCCGGAGAATGCGCTGGGCGCGCGGGCCCGCCGGCAGGGAAAGCAGCCGGAGGAACTGGCCTATGACGCGATGCTGTCGGATGGCGGCCGCGGCATGCTGTATGTGCCGTTCCTGAACTACGCCGACGGCAATCTCGATGCCGTGCGCGAGATGCTGTCCGATCCGCATTCGGTGCCGGGACTGAGCGACGGCGGCGCACATTGCGGCATCATCTGCGATGCCAGCTTCCCGACCTATCTGCTGACGCACTGGACGCGGGACCGCAAGCGGGGCGAGAAACTGTCGATCCCCTTCGTGGTGGCGGCCCAATCGCGCAAGACCGCGTTGTCGGTCGGCCTCTCGGATCGCGGCGTGCTCGCGCCCGGCTACAAGGCCGACATCAACGTCATCGACTACGACCGCCTGCATCTGCATCCGCCGAAGGTGCATTACGACCTTCCGGTGGGCGGCCGGCGCTTGCTGCAGCAGGTCGACGGCTATGACTTAACCATCGTCTCGGGCGTGGTGACGCAGCGCGGCGGCACGGCCACCGGCGCGCGACCGGGCCGGCTGGTGCGCGGCGCACAGGGAAGTCTGCAGTAAGGTTTTTAGGCGCGGCGCTGCAACACACTTGATGTCGTCCCCGCGAACGCGGGAACGACGAGGGAGTATTTGTCAGTCAACCGCTTCCCTCAGGCAAAACAGGCCGGAAAGGCTATTCTTTGCCGAAGTCCTTTGGGCGATCGGTTCTGTAGCGTCAGCTTGCCGCCATGACGTTCGACAATCTCCTTGGCAATCGCGAGGCCAAGGCCTGCACCGGGTCCCGACTTGCGCCGGGCCGGATCAACCCGGAAAAAGGGTTCGAATACGCGTGACAGGCTTTGGTCGGGAATGCCCGGTCCCTCGTCATCGATGGTGATCAATGCGGTGCTGTAGTCCTCCAGACCTACGCTGACAAAAGCGCCACCGCCATGCGTGGCCGCATTCATCACGAGATTTCTGACGGCACGCGTCAGCGCCAATGGAGCCGACGAAATCGTCACCGCCTCCATTTTCATGATCGTCACCGACGCTGCCATCGACGAGAGGTCCTGGCAGATCTCGCTGATGATTTCATCGACCCGCACCAACTGGTTTCTTTCCCGCTGGGTTTCCTCGCGCACGAGCTGGATGGCGCTGTCGGCAATATGGTCGAGTTCCTCGAGGTCGTTGAGCCACAGTGACCGATCCTCGTCGTCGAGAAACTCCGCCCGAAGCCGCATCCTGGTCATGGGCGTACGCAGATCGTGGCCCGCGGCTGCAACCAGCCGCATCCGGCTTTCGGCAGCGTTCTTGAGCTTGGCGGTCATGGTATTGAGCGCGCGCGCGGTCGCCCGGAGTTCGGCCGGTCCGCTTTCCGGCAGTCGCGGCAGAATGCCGTCGGCGTCGATCGTTGCCGCTACGCGTTCGAGGACCGCGAGATGGCGCGTGATGCGGTAGGCAAACCATAACGCCACCGCCACCGTCCCGATGGCGACAAGCAAGAACCAGCCGGCGAGAGCGAACACAATGTCTTCCTTGCGATGGCGATCCGGCACCGGAAATGCAAGCCAACCCGATCTCAATTTGAATGATGCCACCGGGCGAATGGTTCCAGTGGGCTGCGTTACGACAACCTCGAGATCGGATCCGGCTCTGCGCAATTGAGATTGCAGCAGGTTCGTCAGTTCCGGGCGCGGCTCGCCTGAGACCGGGCCCGATGCCAAACGGGCGTGGCCGCCCTGTTCGTCACGAAACAATGGCGCGATCGCCAGGATCGCGTCGGAAACAAATTCGGCGTAATCCTTTCGCTCCTTTTGTGCATGCCCCTCCCGCGCCCAAAACAATGTCGCGGTCGCTATGGCAACAACACAGATGATCGACAAAACCAGCGTCAGGACAATGCGCGCCCTCAGAGAATTCATTCGCCGGCTCCGACCTTCTCAACATGGGCGGTAAAGACGTAGCCTCCGTTTCGTACCGTCTTGATCAACTGGAATTCAGCATCGCCGAGCTTTCGGCGAATCCGGCTGAGCAGCACGTCGACGGACCGATCGAAGACGTCGCTATCGCCGCGGTTGGTCGCATCCAGCAGATATTCGCGCGACAGCATTCGTCCCGACCTCGCCACCAGTGCATGCAGGAGATCGAATTCGGCCGAGGTCAGTTCCAACAGCCCGCCGCTCGAGTTCAGAACCCGCCGCAATCCCGGCTGTAACTTGAAACCCTCGAAACGGTACTCCTGAGCAGAATGGGCAATCTGGCCGGCATCATTTTTCCGGCGAAGCACCGCACGGATGCGAGCTGCGAGCTCTCGCGGATTGAATGGTTTGCCGAGATAATCATCAGCCCCGATCTCGAGGCCGATGATCCGGTCGACGTCCTCTTTTAATGCCGTCAGAAGAATAATCGGAATATGCGAGTTTTCGTTGCGCATGTCCCGGCAGATTTCCAGGCCGGATCCATCCGGCAACATGACATCAAGCACGATCAATTTGATGTCGTTCGACTCCAGTGCGGCGTTGAGGGTGCGCTTGTCGGAAGCAAGCGTCACCCGAAATCCCTGCTCGGCCAGATAACGGCCGAGCAGCTTTCGAATCTGGAGGTCGTCATCGACAATCAGGATGTGGGATTCGACTTGCACGCGTGACGTCCTCATCGAAACTGTGTTGGATCGAATAGAACAATTCTCCAAGGCTTTCAACGAGGCCGCAGTCAATCCGCCCTTTCGAGCAACATTGAGACACATTGCGCGACGGTCGGGCAACGTTCGGACACCGACCGCCCCATTTTGGAGATTGCCGCGCGTTAAGCGCGGTCATCAGCGTATCGGATACTCCGTTGACAGCGCGAAGGTGAGAAGTCATGCTTGGTTTTACCGGAAGCGGAAAGCGTGTCCTCGTCTGGGCTCTCGTTAAATTGCTCCTGACCGTCTGTGACCCACAAAACGGCGCATCCGCGGCGATTTCATTGGATCAACCGCTCACATTATCCGTCGCCCAGGTAGCCCACGAAGCGGTGAATCACCATGTGCACTGAGCTACATGGACGGAACCTCTGGAACCAGGCTGCGTTATTGCCCACCATGACCGCCGCCATTTACCTCGGCGAGCTTATTTTCGCGATTGCTCTCGCGATCACGCTGTTGGCTGTCTCTACGCTCAAGCCTTCCATTGCCATTCTTTTGTTCTGTTGCGGCCTCGCGGCTTGGACCTTGGCCGAATACATCACGCATCGCTTTGTGTTGCATGCCATTGCCCCGGTCCAGCACGGGATTCATCACGCCCGCCCGCAAGACCCGGTCGACAAGATCTTCTGGCAAATATGGCTCGCTTTCGCGGTGGTTTATCTGACCGCTGGAGGCGCCGTTCTGGCCGGCGCTCTCGTCGCCTACGCCTGGTATTTATCTGTCCATTATTGCGCCCATCACAATCCCGCAATGCTCCCGGCTTCCCTGGTGAAGCATCACATCGACCACCACAGGTTTGCGAACCGAAACTACGGTGTCACGACCAAGTTCTGGGATCGTGTGTTCGGAACGATGCTTCCATCGGGACCAAGCTCCATCGCTCAAAGTAACGCGCGGATCACTGAGCCTTGATGCACAATGTGTCCGCATCCCGCCGAACAAATGGCTTTGGATACGTTGCGCAACATTCGGAAATAAAGCTGCGAATCCCGGAACAAGGTTCGGTCGCAAATCACCGGCAACAACGGGATCGTTCCAGTCCCGTGGCCGGTAAGAGAGATGCCCAAAACAGTCCTTCTGGTAAACGGTGATGTTCGCAGGCGTTCGGCCGAGAACTTCATCAAGACCATCTATGCGGCTCGGTATTGCGCTCGGCTGGAGACCTTCCCTTCCCGGATCATCGCGCTTTTAGGCCCTCGCGACGAGATTCTGTGCGCGGCCGGCCTTCGCTTCCTCGACGACGGGTTCTTCTCTGAATGCTATCTCGATAGCCCGATCGAAGATGTGGTCAGCGCGCTATCGGCGAGAGCCGTCAGTCGGAGCGCGATCTTCGAAGTGACGACGCTTGCCAGCCGGGCACCACTGGCGACGGCGGAGTTCGTCGCGGAAATCGGCACCTTTGGCGAGAACGCCGGATTTGAGTGGTCTTTCTTCACCCTGACGCGTCGTCTCCATCTGTTGGTCAGCCGGCTTGGCGTCGCGCCTACTTTTGTTGGAGAAGCCGACCACCGGCGCATCGCAGATTTCGAGCGATGGGGGACCTACTACGCTTCGCAGCCGAAGGTATACGCCGTTGCCAGCCGCCGCCCGAAAATGAGCTGTGACGGTTTTCAAGGCGGGGAGCCGTATGCGGCAGCTCTTTGACTCGATGAAGCGTCATGCGACGGAGGCGGGCGAGTTAATCGCGGTAAGCGACCAGCACGGTCAATTGTCCCGCCGCGAACTCTTTGCCAGAGTGACGGCTCTTGCCGCAGACCTCAGAGGTCAACCCCGAACGATTGGTATCTACGCGCCAAACGGGCTTGGCTGGGTCATTGCCCAGCTCGCCTGCGCGGTCGCCGGGAAGGTCGTGGTGCCGCTGCCGACTTTTTTCAGCCCGGCCCAACTCGGCCATATCGTTCGTGATGCATCGGTCGAGATTATCCTTGCCTCCGAGCAAACGGCGGCGCTGGCCGTTCAATCAGGCGCGCCGACCCATGTGATCGATATTCATCGGGTGGGAGCGGGCCTGCCCGATGTGATCGATGGCTTTGGCCAGATCATCTATACCTCGGGAAGTACAGGTCGGCCGAAGGGCGTTCGGCATCAAAGCGGGCAGATCGAATGGTCGGCTGCCGCGCTGGGATCGGCGACGGGGGCAACCGCAACCGATTCATATCTTTCCGTACTTCCGTTACCGCTGTTGCTGGAGACGATCTGCTCCGTTTTCACTCCGGCACTGCTCGGAGCTTATGTGCATTTCGACACCGGCCTGGCAGAATGCGCCGGCCGCGGTGACGCGACCGGCATTGCGGAGGCATTCGAAACTCATCGCCCCACGATGAGCGTGTTGGTACCGCAATTGCTGAAGCGTTGGGTCGCGGAACTCCAGTCGGGCAACCAAATCGCGCCGTCTTCCCTTCGATTTGTTGCGGTCGGCGGCGCGCCCGTCCCGAACCAGGTTGCCAATGCCGCCTGGAGCCTGGGGATTCCCGTCCACGAAGGCTACGGCCTTTCGGAATGCTGCTCGGTCGTTGCCGTCAACCGTCCGAAACAACGTCGCCCCGGCACCGTCGGCCACCCGCTGGACGGGCTCTCGGTCTCTGTCGACAATGGCGAAATCGTCGTCGACGGGCCGTCGATAACAGACGGTTACCTGGGGCAAGGACCCGCAACCGGACCATGGCGGACCGGCGACCTCGGAACGATCGATCGGGACGGCTTTCTCACCGTACACGGACGCAAGGACAGTCTCCTCGTCACGTCCTTCGGCAGAAACGTCAGCCCGGAATGGATCGAGACAATGCTGCTGGCCGATCCGCGCATTGCGTTGTGCACGGTAGCCGGTCACGGCGAGCCGCACTTGACGGCCTTGCTCATCCCCTCTCCTCAAGGTGCCGCCTGGTTCGCCAAGGCAACTCGTGCTGAAATCCTTCAGCTGCTGTCCGATCGCTGTTCGGACGCTCCGGACTATGCGGTGCCGCGCGATTGCGTTGTGGTCTCCTTCCAGGAAGCGTTGAACCATCAATTGCTCAGCAATGCACGGCCCGTTCGCAAGACAATTGGCAGGTTCGTCCGGGAGAGAGCGGCCGCTTCGCTGGCGCCTCTCCTCCCAACCTCGCTTCCCATCTGAAAGGCCCAATGATGAGCTTCTATGAGCAACTGGTCGCCGAAACCGCGGACAGCCGTGAGGCTTTCCTCGCAATCCCGCTGGTGCGGAGCACGATCCGCAACGGGGCGTCCCGCAACCTCTACCTCGATTTCCTCGGCCAGGCCTATCACCACGTCAAACATACCTTTCCCCTGCTGGCTTTGGCCGCCTCGCGCACTTCCGACGAGCGCTATCAAGACGCGCTGGTCGAATACATGGAGGAAGAGCGTGGTCATGAGAAATGGATCCTCAACGACATCCACGCGCTTGGCGGCGATCCGGATGCGGTGCGGCATGGCCAGGGGGGACCAGCCTGCAGGATCATGGTGGGTTACGCCTATTACGCGACCGAGCATATCAGCCCGTACGCATTTCTCGGAAGCGTACATGTGCTGGAGGGAATGTCCGTATTGCTGGCGGACCAGCTCGCCGACGCCATGAAGGCGTCTCTCGGTTTGGAGAGCGATGCCGGATTTAGCTATCTTCGTACTCACGGCTCGCTGGACAGCGAACACGTCGCGTTCTTCCGAAAGCTGGTCGATGGCTTCGATGATCGTAACACGCAGCGCATCATCATCGACAACGCGACAATCTTCTACCGATTGTACGGCTCGATCTTTCATGACCTCGGCGCCGCTGCGGAGTTGAGCCATGCTGCGTGACCAAAAATGCGTACTGATCACCGGAGCAGGCTCCGGGATCGGGCGTGCTTTGGCTGTCGAAGCAGCCCAACGCGGGATGGTCGTCGCTCTATGCGGCCGGCGGGAGGAAGCCCTTAAAGTCACGCGTGCGCTGCTTGACCAGGGAAGCCAGCATCTGGTCATTCCCGCGGATATCACAAATCCGCTGGACCGCCGCCGGCTCGTCGCTGTCATCAGCGACCAATGGAAAGCCCTCGATGTACTCATCAACAACGCAGGCGTCGTCGAGGGCGGCGCGATAGAGAAATTCGACGATGACGCGATCAACAGAACATTTCTCACCAATGTCATCGCGCCGATCGCGCTGACGCGCGATTTCATGCCGTTGCTGCTGGCGGCAAAGCCATCGAGGGTGGTCAACATCGGTTCTGTATTTGGCGACATCGCCTATCCGCTGTTTTCCGGCTATTCCGCCTCGAAATTCGCACTGCGCGGATTTTCAAATGCGCTGCGCCGGGAATGGAAGCGAACCGGCATTGGCGTCACCTATGCGGCACCGCGGACAACCCGGACTGATGCCGCCGTCGCTTTCGACGAACTCATCGCACAGGCAAAGATGAGCGTCGATACTCCCGCAAAAGTCGCCCGGCAAATTTGGCGGTCGGTCGCGAGCGGTCACGATTCCATTTACGCGCCGGCGCCGGAACGTATCTACGTCCTGATCCAACGCGTCTTCCCTCAAATCATCGACTGGGCGCTCTCACGGCAAGCGCCCTCCCATTAAATCAAGCTGGCAAAAAGGACGCATCGCCCACATGGGCAGGCGAGCTATGACCTTGAAATCGCAGATATCACTCTTCTCATTGATCGCGTTGCTCGTCGCGGGTCCCTGCGCAACTTCCAGCCAGGCGGCAGACACCTTGCCGCCGGAAGTCCGTCGCCTGCAGACCAAGTGGGAGGCGATCAAATTTGGCGTTCCCGAAGGCGACGAGCAAACCAAACAAATGAATGCGCTTGGCGAAGAAGCCGACGCACTAGCCACGCACTCTCCCGGCGTGCCGGAAGCCCTGATTTGGGATGGTATCATCACGAGCGAGCGCGCCTCGATGGCAAGCTCGTTTTCCGCACTCGGTCTGGCCAAGCGCGCCCGCGACATCCTCGAACAGGCCTATAATCTGGATCCTGCGAAGATGGATGCCGGCGCCACGACGAGCCTCGGCGTGCTGTACTACCGCGTTCCCGGCTTTCCGATCGGATTTGGCGACAAGGCGAAAGCCCGGCAGTTGCTCGAACAAGCCGTCAAGCTTGCGCCCAATGGGCTGGATGCCTGGTATTTTTACGGCGACTTCCTTTTCACCCAAAGCGAATATCCGAAGGCCGTCGAAGTCTTTCAGCACGCCCTCAAGATACCGCCACATCCGGATCGTCCGCTCTGGGACAAGAACCGCCGCCTCGTGATCGAGGAGGATATGGCCAAGATCGGGGAGAAGAAGTGAGACTTCCTCACCGCGAATCCGCGATCAGAAATGCAAGGCCCCGTTTGTGGTTGATCGACCGGCTGTGGCACGCCCTCGGTTGTCAACTGCGAAACCCGAGCGGCGCCGCCGGATCGATCGTTGGATGGCTGATGGCCTGGATCAATGACGAGCCCAATCGGCTGGCCATCGATGCCCTCGACCCCAAGCCAGGGGAGACCGTCCTTGAACTCGGCTTTGGCCCCGGCTGGGGCCTTCGAACCATCGCGGCGCGCGCCCGCGGTGCCCGGCTGTATGGCGTGGACCAATCGGCCTCGATGCTTGAGCAGGCCAGGCGCATGAATGAGGTCGCGGTATCCCGAGGTCGAATGGTGCTGGTACGGGGAGCTTTCAGCCCGCTGCCCTGGATCGACGAGATGTTCCACAAGGTCTTGCTGGTCAACGTTGTTTATTTCTTCGACTCCGAGGGGCGGGATATTTCAGAAGTCTACCGCGTGCTGCGATCGGGCGGCCGTCTTGTCATCTATGTGACGTCGCGCGAGACGATGCAAAAATGGCCGTTTGCCGGACCCGAGACACACCGGACGTTCGACGCACACGATCTTGCCAGCCTTCTCGAGGATGCCGGATTTAGCCGATCGCACATAACCATCACGCATGCCGAGCTTGCCCTCGGCGTCAAAGGCCTCATTGCAGTCGCCGAAAAATCCGGGCGCTCGGCACCGTGCGGTGAAATGGCGCAACCTCTGGCACGCCGCCGCGACTTCAAGGCCGTGACGTATAACGCGTCCGCGGCCGACCCAATGAATTGAGCAGATCGGGCAACGTTTGGAAACAAAGCGTTAAGTTGGGAACAAGCTTCAGTCGCAAATGACCGGCAAGAACCAGGTGAACGCAGTCCTGTTGCCGGTAAGCGAAAATGACTACGGCCCTTACACCGAATGATCTTCCTCGAAGGCCTACCGAACGATCCATAGAGAAGATAAATCGCGAGACCCGGGACAACTACCCTGAAATTCCGTGGGCGGCCGTCGTCTTTGTGGCGTTGATGCTGGTGCCGTCCGTCGCAACGGCGGATCCTTTGGTCACGTTGCCGGCTCCGCCGTTTGAGTTACCCGTTCTGCCACCGGTGTCGGGCACCTGGACCGTCATGGTCGGCGTCGGCGGTGCATACACACCGGATTTCGAGGGTGCCAAACGGAGCATGCTCAGCCCGGTCCCGATCTTTGCCATCCGCCGTGCCGGCTCCACGGAGCAGTTTCGCGGGCCGCGCGACAGCGCAAGCATCGCATTGATCGACTTCGGCGACCTTCGCGCCGGCCCGGCCGGCAAGTTGGTGTCGTCACGAAAGGCCGACAGCTATTCCGAGCTGAACGGCCTCGGCGATGTCAGCACCGCGGTCGAGCTCGGCGGCTTCGTCGAATACTATCCGGTCGACTGGTTTCGCACGCGCGGCGAACTCCGCCAGGGGTTCGGCGGCCACCACGGCGTTGTCGCCGACCTGTCGGCGGATGTCATCGTGCCGATCGTTCAGCGGTTTACCATCTCAGCCGGCCCACGCTTCACCTGGGAAAGCACCCAGGCGACCTCGCCCTATTTCGGCATCGATGCCGTGCAGGCGATGGCGACCGGCCTGCCGGTATTCGACGCCAAGGGCGGCGCGCATTCGGTCGGCGCCGGCACCCAGGTATCCTATCGGATCGATCCGCAATGGGAAGTTCATGCCTATGTCGAGTACGAGCGATTGCTTGGCGACGCCGCGAAAAGCCCTCTGGTGACCATCAGAGGCTCGCCGAACCAAACCACCTTTGGCATCGGCGCCTCCTATTCATTCGACGTCAGAATCCGATAGGCAAACAGGACAGCAACGTCATGCGCCGCAGCGGTCCATGCGCGAGCCTCGCGACGGTTGTCCTTCTTGCCGTCAGCGCTGGCGCCTGCGCGGTGCTTGAAACCCGCGAGACCAAGCTGCAGGCCGTCAAGACCGTCGGCATCATCTCGGCGGTCGGCGACGAGATGAGTTTTGCACGAATGGGACTGACCGGGCTGAACAACACCAGTCAGAGTTTTCCAATCGGATCCTGGGGCCTCGACGACCTGATCGTCCAGCAGGCAACCACGGCATTGAGCGGGCGTTTTCAGGTGCAGCCGGTCAGCTATCAGCGCGCCGCCTTTGCGGCGATCAAGGATTCGCCGGTTGCGCCTGTCAATCTCATGCGAGGCGACCCATTT
The DNA here is from genome assembly GCA_028290165.1 of Bradyrhizobium sp. Next base: position 13,002 of record JAQGKJ010000229.1, read on the forward strand.
AAGAAACTTGTTCAGACCGAAGTGTCTCCGCAAGGGTTGGACGCCTACATCGTCATCACCAAGGCAAAATCGAATTTCGGCGGCGGCGCGCGCAAGGTCGAAGGCATCGGTTTTGTCAGCTACGGCGCGCTGCTCGCGTCCTATCACCAGATCCATGTGCTCTACGAAATCAGGGTGTTCGACGGCAAGACCTTCGACGTCATCGAAAAGATGGCTGCCCAGCCTTTGGACAATGGGGAGAGGATCGGGCTCGCGGGCCCCAGCCGGCTGGTCGACGAGAACCTCTCGCCGAGCAGCGGCGATCCCGCCCGGAACGAGAATCTGCACGGAGCGATCACCGACCTGATCGCACGCAGCCTTCCGTCGACCCTGGGCGACATGCACCTCGCGGAGGTCCGTTGATCAGAAGCCAATAACGTCAAGGAGAATGTCATGAACGTCGCGCGTCTCGGTATAGGTTTATCGGTATCCCTGCTGGCCACGAGTCCCGGCCTCGCGGACGATATCCTCGGTACCTGGTTACGCGACAGTGGCGATGAGCAGGTCAAGTTCGGACCATGTGGTAACGCCATCTGCGGAGACATCGTGTGGCTAAAACCCGATTCGGGTTTGAATGCCAAAGTCGGCAAGCGCCTGTTCTTCGACATGCGGCCCAATGGAGCTAATTCCTGGACCGGCAAAGCCGCCAGTTCCGACACCGGGTCAATCTATTCAGGCAAAATGTCTGTTGAAGGATCTACCCTCATCACCTCGGGCTGCGTCGCCGGCGGACTGATCTGCAAGTCGGCGAATTGGAAAAGAGTGCCTTGATATTGACCAGTTGGGACGATTCCAGCCTGTCGGCAACCAGCCGGCGTTCTCAATTTCTTCAAAATGATTGGGTTCTTGGTGAAATGCGCACCGACACCAACCGCGCTGATGAGGACAAAGATCGATGTTTTGGAACAGGAAAATCATTCATTGCATACTGCAATGTTCACTATCGATGACAATTCTTGCCGCGGCTCCGGCTCGCGCCGAGCAGAGCTTCGATGGCGTCGCTGGCTCATGGTCGGGTGTCGGTTCGATGAAGCCTTCGGATGGACCGCGCGAGCGCGTCCGGTGCAAAGTTGACTACATGGTCAAGAACGCCGGTCAGTCCGTGAAAATGAATGTGCGTTGCGCCAGCGACGCCTACAAGATGGATTTAAGCGCCAACATCGATGAAAATGGCACCGCCCTTTCAGGCAACTGGTTTGAAAGCCAGTATCGGCAGGGCGGCAAGGTTTCAGGGCAAAACGTCAACGGCCTGATCGAAGCGAAAGTCGAGAGCGAGACCATCACCGCCTTGCTGACGGTTCACACCAAAGGCAACCACCAGACGTTCGTTATGGAAGCACCCGGCATGTGGGTTTCGCAGGTTTCGATCGACCTTGTCCGGGACCCGCGATAATGTGCTCCGGCGTTCGCCTGGACGACGAGACGGTTACGCGAACTTCGGCTGCGCCGCCTGAGCCACCAGGCGCGCGCGCTCAGTGTTGGGCCACAGCAGCGCCAAGCCAAGCAATCCGGACGAGATCAGGATGACGGCGTTGATGGTGAAGCCGGTCATGTAGCCCTCGAGCAGCCCGCCCGCGTTCTGGATCACTTTGCCCATCACTGACGGCGCGATGATGCCGGCGAGCGTGTAGATCGCGCCGTAGATCGCGATCACGGCGCCGCGCTGCTGTACCGGCGTGAACTCGCCCAGCATCGGCGGGCAGACGACATAGATCGATCCGCAAAGCCCGGACCCGAACACCAGGAACGCGATCTGCAGCCCCGCGCCATCGATATGCGGCAGAGCTGCCAGGATCGATCCGCCGACGATCAGGGGCACCGAACCAAGCACGCCGCGTGCGCCGCGGGTGGATACGCCGCGCGCCATCAGCACCTGCGAAATCCATCCTGTCAGCAGCACGATGGCGGCGCCGAATACCCATGGCAGGATCGAAATCCACCCGGCATCCTGCTGCGAGAAGCCGAGACCCTTGATGATGAAGGGCGTGAACCAGGTCAGGCCGAGCGAGAGCGCCCAATAGGCGCCGAAGGTCGCGGCGCAGCAGCCAATGAAGGTCCGCGAGGTCAGCAGCTGGAAATAGGGCACGCGCGGATCGGCCTTGGCCATTGCAACGGTTTGCACCAGCGGGCCTTCCTTGCCCATCATCAGCCACGCCAGGGCCCACATCAGCCCGACGACGCCGAGCGCGCCGAACGCATAGTGCCAGGTGTAATTGACGATCAGCCAGTTCAGCGCCGGCACCGCGAGGATCACGCCGAATGCCGAGCCCTGCGACAGGATGGCGGTCGGCAGCGTCCGCTTCTCGTCGGGAAACCATTTGTAGACCGAATGCGCCGCCACCGAAAACGCCGGCCCCTCGCCGGCGCCGAGAATCACGCGGCAGATCAGAAGCGTGCTGAAGCTGACCGTGCCCACCATCGGAAATTGCGCCAGCGCCCATATCAAAGCGAGCGCCAGCAGGACCCAGCGCGTGGCGATGCGGTTGACGATGAACCCGACCACGATGGCGGCGATCGAGAACAGGAAGAAGAACGAGGAGCCGAGCAGGCCGAACTGCTCAGGTTCGAGTTTCAGCTCGGTCATGATCGGCACGCCGGCGAGGCCGACCACGATCTTGTCCGCGAAATTGACCAGCATGAAAAGAAACAGCAGAAACGTGATCTTCCAGGCACCCTTGGGCGTCGGTTGCGTGGTCATGGTCTCTCCCCGGTCATCTTTTCGCTTGCTGGCCCCATTGATCGGCCGCATCGGATGCTACCTGCCGCCTGTCAGGCATTGCAACTGGGCATTTTGGCGCGAGCCGCGTGCGCTGCAACCAGCGAGCCGTCTTCGGATGCCGCCCGGCGCTGTTTCCTCGACCTCCAGCAACCGGATCACGATCGCGTCGCGCCGCGATTGAGACCGTGATCTCCTCATTGGGCCTTGGTATGTTGTGCGCTCACATCAGGGGATTTTCATGGTCAAATCGGTCCATTGCCGCGCGAACGTCATCGTCGTGCTTGCGTTATTTTCGATAGTTGCGGGATCGAGCGTGGCGTGGGCCGAGGACGCCAGGGCGCCGGATTATGAGGCCATTGTCGCTTCGCCCGACCGCAGCGATGCCGACCGCCAAACCGACCTGCGCCGCCAGCCCGCCAAGATGCTCGCCTTCACCGGCGCGAGGCCCGGAATGAAGGTGCTCGATATGGACGCCAACGCGGGCTACAGCACGGAACTGCTGGCGCGCGCAACTGCGCCTGGCGGCGTGGTTTACGCGCAGGACTCGGCCGAAGTGATCGAGCGGTTCGTCAAGGACAAGTTCGATATCAGGGCGCAGAAGCCCGCCATGAAAGACGTCGTGCATGTCATCAGGAATTTCGACGATCCTGTCCCACCTGATGTCAGCAGCCTTGATCTGATCACGTTTTTCTTTGCCTACCACGATACGACCTACATGGCGGTCGACCGCGCGCAGATGAACAAGAAGATGTTTGCGGCGCTAAAACCCGGCGGCTTCCTCATCATCGCCGACCATTCCGCCAAGCCAGGCGACGGCGTCAACGTCGCCAAGACGCTGCACCGGATCGAGGAGAG
>JAQGKJ010000252.1 GCA_028290165.1 Bradyrhizobium sp.
CCAATCGTGGAACCGTCGGCGAATGCGAGATTGTAGGCTCGCGCCGGCAGTCCGATATTGTCGACGATGAGTGTGCGATCCTTCTCCGGAATGACTTCGCGGATCTTGTCCTCAACAGCCTGGAATACTGCCTCGGTGCTTTCGATACGGGTCCCGGCGGGAGCGCGCACGTGAAGCTGGATCTGGCCGCCATCGATCAGCGGGAAAAAGTCTCGGCCGACGAGCATCACCATCGCCCCGCCGAGACCGAGTATCAACACGGCGACGACCGGAACGATGAATCGCCGGCGAAGCAGCGTCGCCAGGAATTTCGAATATCCATCACGCAGCCGCTCGAAGCCGCGCTCGAATGCGGCGGAAAACTGCGAGAACAGGCCCCTCGGGGCGTCGCCTTCGGCGTGACGAGGCTCGCTTTTGAGCAGCAGCCCGATCGTGATCGGGGTGAGCGTCCGCGACAATCCGTAGGAGGCCAGCATCGCAAATACGACCGCAAGTCCAAGCGGCGTGAACAAATACTTGGCCGGTCCGTCCAGGAACACCACCGACGTAAACACGCAACTGATGGCGAGCGTTGAAACCAGCGTCGGCATCGCGATTTCAGCGGCGCCGTGCAGGGTCGCTTCGGAAAGCGGCATGCCCTCTTCGGTCCACAGACGGTGTGTGTTCTCGATGGTGACGGTCGAATCGTCGACCAATATGCCGACCGCGAGCGCAAGCCCGCCGAGCGTCATGGTGTTCAGCGTCTCGCCGAGAAAATACAGCACCACGAGCGACGAGAGAATCGCGAGAGGGATTGAAATCATCACCACCAGCGTCGAGCGCCAGGAACCGAGGAAGATCAGGATCATCAGCGCGGTGAGACCTGCCGCGATGGCGCCTTCGCGCAACACGCCATCGACCGAGTTGGTCACGAATACCGACTGGTCGAACAGCTCGTTGATCTTGAGTCCGGCCGGCGCGGCGGCGCGGGTTGCCTGAAGAGCTTGCTTCACGCCGTTGACGACCGCCAGCGTGGAGGCATTGCCGTTCTTAATCACGCTGAGCAAGACCGAGCGATGGCCATCTTCGCGGACGATGTTCTGCTGCACCAGCGATCCGTCGCGTACCTGCGCCACGTCCTTCAGAAGGATCGTGGCGCCGTTGGCGAACTTGACAGGTATCTTGTTGAGGTCGTCGATCGATGCCGGTGTCGCATTGGTTCGCACCGTATATTGGGTGTTGCCGATCTTCGCCGTTCCCGACGGCAACGTCAGGCTCTGCGTATTGACGGCATTCACGATGTCGAGCGGCGTCAGTCCGCGGGACAGAAGCTTGTCCGGGTCGATATCCACCATGATCTGACGATACTTGCCGCCGGCCGGCGTCGGTAACGTAACGCCGGGGACCGGCGCCAATTGCTGGCGAACGCGGTAAATGCCGAAGTCGTAAAGTTGCTGCTCGTTCAGGCTGTCCGAATTGAGACTGAGTTGCAGAACAGGAACGCTGGACGCGTTGAACTGCACGACGATCGGCGGCTGGATCCCGGGCGGCATCAGGGCGCGGATAGCATTCGTCGCGGAGACGATTTGCGCGATAGCGAGGTCGAGATTGACGTCGGGCTGGAAGTAGATCTTCTGGACGGACAGACCGTTGAGCGTCTGTGCTTCCATGTTCTTGATGCCGTTGACGTTGGCGCTGATGGAATATTGGCTATAGGTGCTGACGCGCTGTTCCATCTCCGGCGTGGTGAGACCAGTGTATTGCCAAATCACGGTGACCACCGGAATGCGGATTTCCGGAAAGATATCCGTCGGCATCGACCGGATCGCGGCAACGCCGAGAAACAGGATCAACGCCGCCAGCACGTAGAATGTGTGCGGAAACCTCAGCGCAAATCGAACAATGCCCATAATCGGTCCTCAACTGCGCTGCCGGTTCGCCCAAATCGGCAACCGGCAGCGTTCGCTATTTCAATTGCACCTGCACGATGGGGCCGGGCCTGTCGGCGTGCCCCTCCGCGATCGCCAGATAGCGGCGCGGCGTCTGCTGCTCTCCCTGCACGATCTGCCGGATCGGTCCCGCGGTGTTTACGATCGCCGAACCCGCCGGATTGGTCATGAAGGACGCAATCGCTTCCAGCTTTCCTCTGCCGTTGGGCTCGCTTGAAAGCACCAGCACGTGGGGCATCTTCGGCTGCAGGCCGGTGACAGAGGCCTGAAATATCTGCGTCAGGCCTTGATCGAACAGCGAGACGCTGGTTGGAGCTTGGTCTTCGCCATTATCAACCGCACCGACACTGCCAACTGTCTTGCGGCCCTCCACCGCGCCAAGCACGAGATGGGTAGCCCTGCCCGCCACATCCAGCTGCTGCAGATTCTGCGTGCCGTCGCCTTCCGGCACCGCGTTCGGAACATAGGTGATCGCTTGCGGCGCCTGGCCGATCGGGCTGGTGGCAATCAGTTTGTTGGTTGCGGTATCGATGGCGGCCATGCCGTCGGCATTTTCCAGCCCGACATACACCCGGCTGCCGTCGCCGGACGGCCAGACGCCATGCGGGAGCTTGCCAACCGGAATGGTCGCGACTTGCGAGAAGTCGTCGGTGCGAAACACCTTGACCTCGTTCAGCCCGCCGATCGTCACATAGGCGAACATACCGTTGGCATTGTGGACGATATTGATGTGGTTGGTGATCGGCCCGGTATCGATCGATTTCAACACCGAGAATGGCGGCTGCGCGTCGAACACCTGGGTCCTGCCGATGTCCTTTAACGTGAACCAGACCTGTTTGCCGTCCGGCGTGGCAGCGATGTTCGGACAGAACGGGCTTTCCTGCTTGACGTGGCCGACGATCTGATGATCGGCAACGGTGATGACGACCGTTTCCGGATTGAACGAGGAGCAGACATAGCCGTATTTGCCATCCGGGGAGAAAATCTGCATGCCCGGTCCGGCCGGCACCTTGATGCGCGACTTCTCTTCAAAACTCTGCCCGTCAAGCACGGCGACATAGTCCTCGCCGCGAACGGTGACCCAGACTTCCTTGCCATCGGGCGTGAAGAATGCCTCGTGCGGCGAGCGGCCGACATAGGTTGTGCGCTTGACCGCATTCGTCGCGGTATCGATGAAGGTGACGGAGTTGCTGCCGATCGAAACCACCGCGATGGTCTTGTGGTCCGGAGAGAAGCCCATGCCGTGGACCAGAACCTGTCCCTTATAGAGCGGACTGAAATTACCCGGCTGCGGATCTCCGAGGCGGATAACGCCGACCAGTTTGCTGTCGACGGGATCGGTCACCGAGACGGTGTTGGAGAACTGCTCCGCGGAATACACCCGGTCGCGGTGGCTGAGGGGAATATCCGGATCGGACGCTGCTCCGGGCGCCTGGCCGGCCCAGGCTGCCGTCTGTCCCACGAAATAAATGCTCGCGAGAACACTTAAGATCAAAAGATGGCCCCGCATGTCTCGCTCCTATTTCATCTTCATTGAATCGTGTGACATCGCGTCGTGAGAAGTCGTCGAGGAAGACGCCTCGCCAGGCCGCGTCGGTGAAGGCACCGAGGGCGGCAATTCCTCGCCGACCGCCAGCCGCATCACAGGAATCTCCTGCTGCTGGGTCACAACGATTTCCTGGGCTATACGGCGGAGCTGCTCGTTATGTCCGTATTTGAGTTCGGCCTTTGCCATGTCGATCGCGCCCTGGTGGTGCGGCACCATCATCGCCACAAAATCCCTGTCGACGTCGCCGGTCGGCTTGATCGTCATGTCCGCCATCATCTTGTTCATGACAGCGTCGTTTTCCGACAGGAAGGGCTGCTCGCTGGAAGCGTCCGACCGATCCGCAACATATTGGATCGGCATGGCTCCGCGGACGTGATACGTCCGTGCTGGATCCTGTGCCAACGCGAACGAGGTCGCCGCCACCGATGCCGTGGTCGCAAGCGAAATCACGCGTTTGCGTACAAAGGAGCGCGAGAACAAATTCATCTTTACCTCCGAAAGGGTCAGCTGTAGCGCGCGCGGACTTTTCCACGACCCAACCTTTAGCGGTTTCCCTCAAATCTTCTTGGAAGTTCGCCCAAAGAAACTCCCGACAAAGCGCCGGGAGCAGCGCAAACATGCCGGCCCTGTGCAATGTTCTCAATTAAAAACTCATTTAGATTTCTGAAGTCGCATTTAAAGCGCCGTTGCCGAAACCTTGAACTCAGCAATACCTCTCATCCGATCAACGATGAGTGATCTTCATTGCGCCGGGATTCAAGATTGGTTGAGAACGACGGTAATCGACGAAGGGTCGGTGCCCCTCTCCGGCGCGCGTCCACATCGCAGAGAGAGAGAGATAGAGA
>JAQGKJ010000258.1 GCA_028290165.1 Bradyrhizobium sp.
GCATGCTCGAAATCGGCCGACACCGCCGAGCGTTGCTCGTCTTTAATGCTGCGCCAAAACCCAGCCATCCCGTTACACCGTCATTCGGGGATGGTCCGAAGGACCAGACCTAAGATGTGCAATTGCACATCGGGGACTCTCGAGATTCCGGGTTCGACGGGTTCGCATCGCCCCGGAATGACGAAAGCGGACCCCATGACACCTCCTGAAATCGAAAAAATCTTCCGCGACGAGGCGGGTCGGGCGCTGGCCACGCTGATCCGCCTGGTCGGCGATTTCGATCTCGCCGAGGACGCGTTGCAGGATGCCTTTGCGGTCGCGCTGGAACGCTGGCCCGCCGCTGAGCCGCCATCCAATCCGCGCGCGTGGCTGGTCAATGTCGGACGCAACAAGGCGATCGACCGGGTCCGCCGTCAAATCGCGTTTCGCGGCAAGCAGGGAGAGCTCGTGCACGAGCTTTTGCATAACGCCGCACCTTCCTGCGAGGTCGCGGACGTCGCGCTCGATGATGACATGCTGCGGCTGATCTTCACCTGTTGCCATCCGGCCTTCGCCGCAGAAGTGCGGGTTGCGCTGACGCTGCGCACGGTCTGCGGGCTGACCACCGCCCAGGTCGCGCGCGCGTTTCTCGCCAGCGAGGACGCCATGGCCCAGCGTCTCGTCCGCGCCAAACAAAAGATTCGGCGCGCCGGAAGTCCCTACGAGGTGCCGGACCGCGAGGCGCTCGAGCCGCGGCTGCGCGGCGTGCTCGCGGTGATCTATCTCGTCTTTACCGAAGGCTATGCGGCCACATCGGGCGAGGACCTGATGCGGCCAAGTCTGGCGCGCGAAGCGATCCGGCTATGTCGTTTGCTCGACGCGCTGATGCCACAGCGGGGCGAGATCAAGGGGTTGCTGGCCCTGATGTTGCTGCACGACGCCCGCCGCAGCTCGCGCCAGACCGCCGGCGGCGACATCGTGCTCCTGGAAGAACAGGACCGCGCGCTGTGGGACCATGACCAGATCGCCGAAGGTGCGAGGCTGGTGGAAGACGCGCTGCGGATGCCGGGCCGGCCGCAAGCTTATACGGTGCAGGCTGCGATCGCAGCCCTTCATGCGCGGGCGCCGAGCTATCGCGACACCGACTGGCCGCAAATCGCCGGCCTCTATGAAGTGCTGTTGCGGATCAGCCCGTCGCCGGTGATCGAGCTCAATCACGCCGCCGCCGTGTCGATGGTGGATGGGCCGGCGCGCGCGCTCGATCTGATCGACGCGCTGGAAGGGCGCGGCGGACTCAAGGGCTATGAATTGATGCCGGCGGTCCGCGCCGACCTGTTGCGCCGCCTCGGCCGCCATGAGGCAGCGCGCGAGGCCTATCTTGCAGCAACCGCCGCGACGCAGTTGGAGCCGCTGCGCCGGCTTTACGCGCGGCGATTGGCGGAGCTGGATGGCGCATGATCGTCATGCCCGGCCTTGTGCCGGGCAACCACGTCTTCCTCCATGGTGATCAAAAACGTGGATAGCCGGGCATAGCCGAGCGGACGCGACGCCGTCCTTCGGACGGCTATGCCCGGCCATGACGGCATATCGGGACGCGGATCTATCTTGCCGCGACGGCCTTGGCGTCCGCCATGAGGCTCGCCAGCAGCGCCTGCAGGGTGGTCAGCGTCGAATGATCGGCGACGCCGTCGACCCGGGCGGGGCGGAAGTGGCGCTGGAAGGCGGTGACGACCTCCATTGTCGGCCCGTCATATTTGCCGTTGGTCGGAACGCCGTAGCCGTATTTGGCGAGCGCAAGCTGCAGATCGCGGACGTCGTCGCTGATGGTGCCCAGCTTGAGCGTTTCGCCGCGCACGATCGGCGCCGGCTGCACCCAGTGGCCGACGCCGGAATTGGCCAGCGAATGCCATGGAAACTTTTCGCCGGGATCCTTCTTGCGCGCAGGTGCTACGTCCGAATGCGCGAGCACGCGATGCGGGGGTACCTTGCGGCGGAGCATGATGCCGCGGCACAGCGCGATCACGGCGGCAATCTGGCGCAGCGGGAATTCCGGATAGCCCCAGTCATGGCCACGATTGACGATCTCGACGCCGATCGAGCAGGAATTGATGTCTTCCTCGCCCGCCCACGATGCGACGCCGGCATGCCAGGCGCGCTTGGCCTCCGGGACGCACTGCACGATGCGGCCGTCTTCGAGGACGATGTAATGCGCGGAAACGTCGGTGCCCGCCGTGCACAGCTGCGCGATCGCGCCCTCCACATCCGGCATGCCGGTGTAGTGCAGCACGATCATGTCGGGCAAACGGCCCTTGTTGCGGTCGCCATAATTCGCCGACGGAATGACGTCGGAAGCGATCGATGAATCCGGGGTGAATGTCTTCATGTTCGCGTTGGTCCTGGGCAGCGGGACGGCGCGACGCTTCGAATCAGAACCAGTGGATGCGAACGAACCGAGCGGCATACGATAGCTCAAACCGGGCAGGAGAACGGCAAAGTCACGTCTTCAAGGCGAACCTCGTTTACTATTCCTTTACGATGTCATCAGTGCAATGCGCGAGCCGGCCGCCGCTTCGCATTTTCTCCGACTGTGTGCGGGAAGCATCACCAAGCCGGGTGAACCACTCCACCGTCGGCCCCGCGAGGGAATTGTAACAATCCTATCAACGCTTTCTTAACGCTAACCGACGTTACTAAGTGGTGAAGAGCCGAACCGCTTTGGGGGACGGCCGAGGCCCTCTTTGACGCTCGAAATCCCATGGCAGCCCAGCAAATTCCGTGCCGAAATCAGGGGTTGCGATGGGACCCGCGCGGGATCGGCTATCGTGCCCGGCCAAGCCTTTTTTACCGAAGGGTGCTTTTCAGCGCGAAAAGCCCGGCGAAGCGCATAGATTTGAGGCGCAATGGGCCCGTTCGCGTCCAATTTCCGTATTCCATGCCGCGGGACCCCGCTAGGGGCCGGGGCATGATACCGGCTGACCGACGTCATATTCCCGTCCTTGGCCGCCAGGCGATTGAGCTGTTGAACCCCCGCGAGGGCGGCATCTATGTCGATGCCACCTTTGGGGCCGGCGGCTACAGCCGGGCCATCCTCGAGACCGCCGGGACGCGCGTCATCGGCATCGACCGCGACCGGACAGCGATCGCTGGCGGGTTCGATCTCGTCGACCGCTCGGGCGGCCGGCTGACTTTGGTCGAGGACCGGTTTTCCAATCTCGCTGAAGTCTGTGCTGCCCAGGGCGTCGCCTCGGTCGACGGCGTCGTGATGGATGTCGGGGTGTCCTCGATGCAGCTCGATCAGGCCGACCGCGGCTTCTCGTTTCGCCTCGGTGGTCCGCTCGACATGCGGATGGGCCACGACGGCCCGACCGCGGCCGACGTGATCGCTGCGGCCTCCGAGGCCGATCTCGCCAACATCATCTACATTTTTGGCGAGGAGCGTCACTCGCGCGCCGTCGCGCGCGCCATCGTCGCCGCGCGCAAGGAAGCGCCGATCACGACCACGCGGGCGCTGGCCGATATCGTCGCAAAAGTGGTGCGGTCCAAGCCCGGCGAAATTCATCCGGCGACGCGGACGTTCCAGGGCTTGCGGATCTTCGTCAACGAAGAGCTCGACGAACTGCACCTGGCGCTGTCGGCGGCGGAACGCGTGCTGAAGCCGGGCGGCCGGCTGGCGGCGGTGTCGTTTCATTCGCTGGAAGACCGCATCGTCAAGAATTTTCTGGGAGAACGCGGCAGGGCCGGGGGCGGATCGCGGCATTTGCCCGAGATCGCGCAGGCCGCGCCAAGTTTTGTCATCCTGACAAAACGTCCGGTCACACCGGATCAAGACGAGCTAGCAGCCAACCCGCGCGCTCGCTCGGCAAAACTGCGTGCGGCCGAGCGCACGCAAGCGCCACCGCATGACGCTGCCGCATTGCCGGCATGGCCGACACTTGACGACGTGATGAGGGGAGGCTGAGCATGCGGATCATCCATCTCCTCCTGATCGGCGCCCTGGTATTCGCCGCCGCCTACGTCTACCGGATCAAGATGGAATCCACCGCGCGCACCGAGCGCGTGCTGCGGCTGCATGCGGAAATTCGCGAGCAGCGCGACGCCATCGCGGTGCTGCGTTCGGAATGGGCCAAACTCGACGCGCCGCTGCGGCTGCAGGGTCTCGCCGAGCGTCACCTGCCGCTGAAGCCGCTCAACGCCACGCAGTATGATTCCTTGAAGAACCTGCCCGAGCGGCCGCCGAACTTCGCCAGGCCGGGCGACCCCGATCCGATCGGCGCCATGATCGAGGCCATCGATTCCGTTGCCGTGACCGGTTCGGTGCCGAGGCCGCCGCCGGAGGGTCAGCGATGACCGGCCGGGCGCTTAAATCAGTCAGGCCGACCGAACCTTGGCGGCAGCGGCTGATCCGCAGCCTGCTTTATGGGCGCAACGTCGACCGATCAGCCAAAGCGCGCGCGCGCGTCGGTTTTGCGATGCTGGCATTCGCGGCGATCTATGCGGTGATCGGCGGACGGCTGATCATGTTTGCGGTCGGCGGCGACAACCACGGCGCGCGCCGCACGGCAGCTCAGGACGCCATCGCAACTGCGCGGCCCGATATCGTCGACCGCAACGGCGAGGTGCTCGCCACCGACGTCAAGGCGCCGAGCCTGTTCGGCGAGCCGCGCCGGATCATCGACAAGGACGAAGCCATCGAACTCCTGACCGCGACATTACCGGATCTCGACACCGGCGAAGTGCGCGACCGGTTGTCGTCAAAAAAAGGTTTTGTCTGGCTGAAGCGTGAAATCACCCCGCAACAGCAGCAGGAAATCCATCGCCTCGGTATTCCCGGCATCGGCTT
>JAQGKJ010000261.1 GCA_028290165.1 Bradyrhizobium sp.
CCGCGCGGACAATCTTGTCATAACCGGTACACCGGCACAGATTGCCGGCAAGCCAAAATCGAACCTCTTCCTCGCTCGGGCGCGGATTCTTCTTCAGCAGCGCATCGGAGGCGACCAGCATGCCAGAGGTGCAGATGCCACATTGCAGCGCCGCCATTTCCAGGAACTTTTGTTGCAGCGGATGCAGCTTCTCGCCCCTCGCCATGCCTTCGATGGTGCGGATCTCATGGCCTTCGGCTTCGGCCGACAGCATCAGGCAGGAACAAACCAGGCGATCGTCCAGCATGATGCTGCACGCGCCGCAATCGCCGGACGCGCAGCCTTCCTTCGAGCCGGTCAGGCCAAGCGGCCCGCGCAACGCGTCGAGCATGGTGTCATCAGGCTCGCACAAGAACTCCATCGGCTCGCCGTTGATGGTGGTGGAAACATGCAGTTTTGCCATGGTCTTCAATTCCCTCCGGCTGCGCGCTGGGCAGCGATGGCAGCGGTGCGCTTGAGCAGCACGCCGGCGATTTTGGTGCGGTAAGCAATCGTGCCGCGCTTGTCGTCGATCGGACGGCAGGCGGCGCTGCAGGCGCCAGCTGCGGCATTCAGCGCCGCATCGTCGAGCTTGCTGCCGATCAAGGCGTTGGCGGCCTCTTCGACCAGCAGCACGGTCGGCGCCACCGCGCCAAGCCCGACGCGCGCGGCGGTGCAGACGCCATTTTTGAGCGTGAGGCTGACGCCGCAGCCGACCACGGCGATATCCATCTCGGTGCGCGGGATCATGCGCAGGTAAGCATCGGACGATCCCGGCGGCCGTGGCGGCAATGAAAAACTGACGAGGATTTCGCCGGGCAAAAGATTGGTGCGGCCCGGTCCGGCCGGCACTTTTTCGACCGGCATCTCGCGGCGCCCGTTCGGGCCCTGCACGGTGACGACGGCACCCGCCGCGATCATCGCGGGCACGCTGTCGCCGGCCGGCGAGCCATTGCAGAGATTGCCGCCCGCCGACGCGCGCCCCTGGACCTGGGTGGAACCGATCAGGTTGACCGCCTCCAGCACGCCGGGCCAGACTTTTCCGAAGCGCGGATGCTCGGCCAGGACCGCGCCGGGGACGGCGGCGCCGACGCGAAAGCCGCCATCGGCGGCTTCCTCGATGGCCGTCATCACGGCGATTTTCTTGATGTCGACGATCAGGCCCGGCCGCACCGCGCCGGAGCGCATCTGGACCAAAAGATCAGTGCCGCCGGCCAGGATGCGCGCCGCGCTTCCGGCGGCGGCAAATGCGCTGATCGCCTCATCCAGCGTGTGCGGGCTTAAATATCGGATATCCGTCATGGTCGTTCCGCCGTCTCCCTGATCTGCTCGCGCTGATTTGGTGGTTGCCTTTTTGGGGCTTGCAGATCAGGAGCCTACAGGGTTAGAGGCGATTGGAACAGCCTCCGGGGTCTGGTTCATATGGCATGCTCCTATGCGCCGAGCGAGGTTGCGCCTGCCATCGTTGTGGGCGGTCACGGGCTTGTTCCGGTGATGACGTTGTCCTGCTCTGATGCTACGACAAGGCCGCCCTCCAGCGAATTCGCACCCCAACCGGTAACTCATGCGAAGCTTTTCAACGGCGCAAATTCTTCTTGGCGCAGCCTTGTTTTCAGTCCTGTGCGGGCCGCAAGCAGCATTGGCGCAACCGGCGGCGGCACCGGCCAGACCGATTGTCGTTCCAGCCAAACCAGCCACAGCACCCCGCGGCGCATCGTGCCATGGCGGCATGAATTTTGATCGCTTCCTCGCCGATCTGAAGACCCAGGCGGTCGCGGCCGGCGTGTCGCAGCGGGCGCTCGCGGAGGCTTCGCCCTATCTCGTCTACGACCAGGGCATCGTCAACCGCGACCGCGGCCAGCGCGTGTTCGGCCAGGTGTTCACCGCGTTCGCCGGCCGGATGGCCGCGACCTACCGGATGCAGCAGGGCCAGGCCCGGATCAAAACCTACGCCGCGGCCTTCGCGCGCGCCGAGAAGGAATATGGCGTGCCGCCCGCGGTGATCGCCGCCTTCTGGGGCCTCGAAAGCGATTTTGGCGCCAACATGGGCAATTTGCCGACGCTGCGCTCGCTGGTGTCGCTGGCCTATGACTGCCGCCGCTCGGAGATGTTTGCCAACGAAACCATCGCCGCGCTGAAGATCATCGACCGCGGCGACCTGACGCCGCCGGAGATGGTCGGCTCATGGGCCGGCGAATTGGGCCAGACCCAATTTCTGCCGACGCATTATTTCAACTACGCGGTGGATTATGACGGCGACGGCCGCCGCGATCTCCTGCACAGCCCGGCCGACGTGATCGGTTCGACCGCGAACTACATCGCCAACGGATTGAAATGGCGGCGAGGCGAACCGTGGCTGCAGGAAGTGCGGCTGCCGCAAACTCTTCCCTGGGACCAGGCCGATCTTACCATCCAATTGCCACGTTCAAAATGGGCGCAATTCGGCGTCACCTACGCGGACGGCAAGGCATTGCCGAACGATAACCTGCCGGCCTCGCTGCTGTTGCCGATGGGCCGCACCGGACCGGCGTTTCTGGCCTATCCCAATTTCGCGGCCTACACCGAATGGAATAACTCGCTGATCTATTCGACCACCGCTGGCTATCTCGCCAACCGCATCGCCGGCAGCCCGCCGATGCTTCGTCCCCTTGCGCCGGTCGCGCAGCTGCCATTCAACGAACTGCGCGAGTTGCAGCAGTTACTCGTGCGCGCAGGCTTCAATGTCGGCAAGGTCGACGGCGTGATGGGCCAGCAAAGCCGCAGCGCGGTGAAGGCGATGCAAATCAAATACGCCCTGCCCGCCGATTCCTGGCCGACGGCTGAATTGCTGGCGCGGATGCGCGGACCGCGCACGCCGCCGCTGCCAGCCGACGCGTCGGCTGTGCGCTAGGCGGCACGCTTCCGATCACGACAGCCACGTCTCCCAACCGAAAGAGCATGACATGTCCCTCTACGACGCTACCGTTCCCGCCTTCCTGCAGATCCTCGGCAGCCTCACCGGCATCCTCAACAAGGCTGAGGCGCAATGCAAAGCGAAGAATATCGCGCCCGAGGTGCTGCTAGGCGCGCGGCTTTATCCGGACATGCTGCCGCTGACGCGGCAGATTCAGATTGCCAGCGATTTCGCGGGCAAGACCTGCGCACGGCTCACCGGCTCCGAGGTGCCCTCGACGCCCGACACTGAAAAGACCTTTGACGAACTGAAGGTCCGGCTCGCCAAGACCATCGATTATGTGAAGACGTTCAAGCCGGCGCAGTTCGAGGGCGGAGAGAACCGCGATGTCGATTTTCCGATCGGCCCAACGGAACGTATGACGCTGAAGGGACAGATGTACCTCAGCCGCGTCGCCTTCCCGAATTTCTACTTCCACGCCGCCATCGCCCACGGCATTCTCCGCCACAACGGCGTGGAGATCGGCAAGCGGGATTTTCTGGGGGTGAGTTAGTTATCTTGTCATTCCGGGACGATGCGAAGCATCGAACCCGGAATAACAATAATGAGAAGTGGCGCGCGCTTGTAAAGAAACTGGCATTCGCCGCAATGTGATGGGCCGGGCGGTCAAACACCGTTCGGCCGCCAGGGCGCCGGCTGGGAGATCGCCTGTACTGCGCTGTTTCTGATTTCGAATGAAAAATTCTACGTCAACGCCCATGGGCTGTTCGTCGACCATTTCGGAGGCATCGCGCGGGGCTAGACTGCGATATCCGAATAGCTCGCGGGATTGCCGCCGCTGCCCGGAATGCACATTTCAACTGTATTCGCCTCTCCTGCAATTTCCTGGAAACCGCAAAAAATGAGCACGCCGACCAAACTCTTCGAGCCCTACAAGCTTGGCCCCATCACACTCCCCAACCGCCTGGTGATGGCGCCGCTTACCCGCAACCGCGCGGTCGCGGGGATGGTGCCCAATCCGTTGGCGACTGAATATTACGGCCAGCGCGCCTCTGCGGGCCTGCTCATCACCGAGGCAAGCCAGGTCTCGCAGCAGGGTCAGGGTTATCAGGACACGCCCGGCATCTATTCGAAGGAACAGGTCGCGGGCTGGCGCAAGGTCACCAACCGCGTCCACGAACGCGGCGGGCGGATCTTTATTCAGCTCTGGCATGTCGGGCGCATCTCTCATGTCAGCCTGCAGCAGGATAATCAGGCGCCGGTCGCGCCTTCCGCGATCCGCGCCAACGGCAAGACATTCGTCAACGGAACGTTCGCCGAAGTATCGGAGCCTCGCGCGCTGACGACAGAGGAAATCCCCGGGATCATCGAGAGCTTCAGGCGCGGCGCCGCGAACGCGCTGGAAGCCGGCTTCGACGGCGTCGAAATCCATGGCGCCAACGGCTATCTCCTGGATCAGTTCGCCAAGGACGGCAGCAACAAGCGTACCGACGCCTACGGCGGATCGATCGAGAACCGCGCGAAGTTGATGCTCGAAGTTTCAAAAGTCGTGGCCGCGGAAGCGGGCGCGGAGCGGACCGGCATTCGCATTTCGCCGGTGACGCCGTCAAACGACATCTCCGACTCCAATCCGCAGTCGCTGTTCGACTACATCGTCGACCACCTCAATGCGCTAAAACTCGTCTACATCCACGTCATCGAAGGCGCGACCGGCGGCCCGCGCGACATTGCACCCTTCGACTACGACGGCCTTCGCAAGCGCTTTAAAGGCGCCTATGTCGCCAACAACGGCTATGACTTCGAGCTTGCCAACAAGGTGCTCGCAGCCAACGCGGCCGATCTGATCGCATTTGGAAAACCGTTCCTCGCCAATCCCGATCTGGTCGAGCGCTTGAAGCGCGGCGCGCCGCTCAACGTCCCGGACAAGGCGACGTTCTACGGCGGCGGCGCCGAGGGCTATACGGATTATCCAGCGCTGGGCGAAGCGCTCGACGCGGCGCAGTAGGCTCCTCCCACGACGTCGTTCCGGGGCGCGCGTCGGCGCGAACCCGGAATCTCGAGATTCCCCGATGTGCAATCGCACATCGGGGTTCGATGCTTCGTATCGCCCCGGAATGACGATTTGTAGTACTGTGCTCGACATGAGTCAGAGCACCCCCGAAGACATCGTTCGTCGCTCCACCGCTGCCTTCAATGCGGGCCGGCGCGACGAGGCGCGCCAGCTTTGCAAACAGGGCCTTACCCGCGATCCCGGCGAGCCCATGCTCAATCATCTCCTCGCCGCCGTGCTGTTTTCCAAGGGCGAGATCGAGGCCGCCCGCGGCCACATCGAGACGAGCCTCGCAGGGCGGCCCGACAATCCCGCCGCGCAGCTGCTCGCCGCGCGCATCGCGCGTGCGGCAAAAGATTTTGACGGCGCGCTCGCTCATTTGGATCGAGCGATTGCGATGGCACCGCAGCGCGAAGTGTTTCTCGAAAAGGCGCGCACACTGGATCAGGCGGGTCACAGGCCCCAGGCGCGCGAGGCGTGGCAGGCCATTCTCAACATCGTTCCGCAAAACACTGAAGCCGCGGCGCGGCTGGGGCGGTTGGCATGGGAGGACGGCGACCATGCCACAGCCGTGTCGCTGCTCGAACGCGCCGTGACAGGTGACGCTCCCGCATCGGTCTGGTTCGATCTCGGTCTCGCCCGCCAGGATGTGCGGGATTACGACAAGGCCGCGAGCGCCTACCGCAGGGCGCTCGAGCTAAAGCCTGATTATGCCGAAGCCGCGCTCAATCTCGGCACGGTCCTTCAGGAAGCCGGCGATCTCGATAGCGCGATGCACGCGTATCGCGAGGCTTATCGTCTGCGTCCGCAAACCTTCGGCACCATCGCGATGGCGTTGACCTCGGCGCCGCACGGCCGGCTGTGGTTAGATGAGACCGCGCTGCGCCGCGCGCTAGGTGGTTAAGCGCCCGCGCCGCGCGCGAAAGCGCTTGCGATAAACGCCGGGAGTGGTCAACACCTCGCTGACGGTCTTCGCATAGGCGGCCTTGTGAGGCTCGTCGAAGCATTCGAATTCAAGCCGAGGTGCGGGGCGCGGAACCGCAAAACACTGCGCCACCGGCGTGCCCTTTTTCAATACACCCGAAAAATCGGGCGCCATCCAAATCGCCGGAAAGTTGATGCCGCCGTCGTGAAAGCGATCGGCATCGACCAGCCCTGAAATCAAGCGAAACGGCAGGTCGTCGCGATTCACGGGATGCGTGGCAAACAGCGACCAGCCGGGCTCTAGTTCGATGGTCCAAAAACTGTTGAATTTGATCGCGGCCTGCCCGTGTCTCGCAAACGGCGCATCCGGAAACTGGGCTGGGACATGGAAGCTCAGGGGAGCGCGCGGGTGGCCTGAGGTCTGCGGTTCCGGAATGTTCCAATCCCATGAAAACGAACCGCTGTTGACGGTGACATCGCAGGGCAGCAGCACCAGCACGCCATAGGCAATCGCGTCGACAAAGGGCGGGCATTGCTTGACGGTACGTATTTCGCGGCCGTGGATTTCTGAATGCGCTTTTGCGGGCATGGCGCGGAGCCAATCCGGCAGCAAGCTGCGCGCGGGAACCGGCCGCGGCAGGTGATCTGATAATGCCGGGTCGCAGCGAAAGATCATGCGCATAGCAAAACTCCTCAAGTCGGAGGCGATGATAGCCGTCATTGCGAGCCAACGGGTAGCGCGAATACGCTCGGGATGACAGGCTCCGCGAAGCAATCCAGAGCGTCGCAAACATCTGGATTGCTTCGTCGCTCCCGCCTTCGCTCGTTGAGCTACGGCGGACAAGTCGCTCCTCGCAATGACGATGGAAAAAGGCCGGGACAGCTCCCGGCCTTTTTGTTTGCCTCTCGTCATGCCCTGCGAAAGCGGGGCATCCAGCAATCCGCGACGTCAGCGATTGAGTCGAGAAGCCGCGGCGTACTGGATCGTCCGGTCGGACGATGACAGCGGAATGGACCTCAGTTCAACGAGGCGCGCTTCGGGGGAGAGGCGGGCCACGACTTGATCAGGGTGTCGTAGTCGACCGTTTCGCCCTTCGGCTTCTCGTTGGCGAGCTTGCGCTGGGGCGCGATGTTGCCGTCCTTGGCCGACTTGTTGAACCAGTACTCGGCCGTCTCCTTCTTGTTCATCTTCGGACCGCACGCGCCCTGGACGCCGGATTTCTCCAGACGTTCCATCACCGAGTCCTGCGCGGCAGCGAGTGAATCCATCGCCGCCTGCGGCGTCTTCGAACCGGACGACGCATCGCCGATGTTCTGCCACCATAACTGCGCCAGTTTTGGATAATCCGGCACGTTGTTGCCGGTCGGGGTCCACTGCACGCGCGCCGGCGAGCGGTAGAACTCGATCAGGCCGCCGAGTTTCGGCGCGCGCTCGGTGAACGACTTGTCCCAGATATCGGACTCACGGATGAAGGTGAGACCGACATGACTCTTCTTCAGGCTCACCGTCTTGGAGACGATGAACTGCAGATAGAGCCAGGCCGCCTTGCGGCGGTCGGCCGGGGTCGATTTCAAGAGCGTGGCCGAACCCACGTCCTGGTAACCGAGCTTCATGCCGTCCTTCCAATACGAGCCGTGCGGCGATGGAGCCATGCGCCACTTCGGCGTACCGTCCGCATTCATCACGGGCAAGCCGGGCTTCACCATGTCGGCGGTGAAGGCGGTGTACCAGAAGATCTGCTGGGCGATGTTGCCCTGCGACGGTACCGGACCGGATTCGGAGAAGGTCATGCCTTGCGCCTGCGGCGGGGCATATTTCTTCATCCAGTCGAGATACTTCACGATCGAGTAGACGGCCGCCGGACCATTGACGTCGCCGCCGCGCTCGACGCTTGAGCCCACGGGACGGCAGCCTTCCATGCGGATGCCCCATTCGTCGACGGGAAGTCCGTTCGGAAGTCCCTTGTCGCCGTTGCCGGCCATCGACAGCCACGCGTCGGTGAAACGCCAGCCGAGCGACGGATCCTTCTTGCCGTAGTCCATGTGGCCATAGACCCGGGTGCCGTTGATCTCCTTGACGTCGTTGGTGAAGAAGTCGGCGATGTCCTCATAGGCCGACCAGTTCACGGGCACGCCGAGGTCGTAGCCGTATTTGGCCTTGAACTTCGTCTTGTACTCGGGATTGGAGAACCAGTCGTAGCGGAACCAATAGAGGTTCGCGAACTGCTGGTCGGGCAACTGGTAGAGGTGACCGTTCGGCGCCGTCGTGAACGATTTGCCGATGAAGTCGTTGACGTCGAGCTGGGGATCGGTGACGTCCTTGCCTTCGCCCGCCATGTAGTCCGTCAAGTCGACGGCCTGGCCGTAGCGGAAATGGGTGCCGATGAAATCGGAGTCATTGATCCAGCCGTCATACACATTCTTGCCGGATTGCATCTGGGTCTGGATCTTCTCCACGACGTCACCTTCCTGGATGATGTCGTGCTTGACCTTGATGCCCGTGATTTCCTCGAAGGCTTTTGCGAGTGTCTTCGATTCATATTCGTGCACCGTCAGGGTTTCCGAGACGGCGTTGATCTCCATGCCCTTGTAGGGTTCAGCGGCGTTGATGAACCACTGCATTTCCTTCATCTGGTCGTCCTTGGACAACGTCGAAGGCTGAAACTCGCTGTCGATCCACTTTTTCGCGGCAGCTTCGTCCGCAAACGCAGGTGCCGTGACCGCGGCCGAAGCCGCCATCAGCGCGACTGCGCTTGTCATCATCAGAACGCGGGTCCTGATCAAGGGCCCCTTGCTTCTCTCAAAGTGTCGCATGTTGGTTCCTCCGTTGCAGCGACAGACGTAATCAGGCCCGGGTTGGTCCCGGATCTGCTCTTTCTCGCTTGCCTAGACGGTGCGGAAAATCGCAACGCTTGAGGCAAGCGAAATCAGGGTGGCGAGCCACAGGCTCGACAATTCAATTCCTTCCTCTCCGATCGGAAGCGTCGCGATCGTGTCGGTGCCGACGAGACCGATCCACAGCAGATGGATGACGGCGGTCATGATCAGCGCCACGAACAACCGGTCGCCGCGCGTGGTTGGAATGCGCAGGATGCCGACGCGTTCGGCTTCCGGATAGGCGACCGCAAGCCACGTCATCACCGCGAGCGTCATGGCGAGAAGCACGAAGAAGATCAACGTCGGGAGCGTCCAGGCCATCCATGCGATGTTTTCCATGGCGCTCATTCCTTTCGCTCGTGCGTCGTAACGGAATGAAGCCCCCTCTCCCATGAGGAGAGGGTTGGGGTGAGGGGGTACGGCCTCTCGATAGAGCGTAACCCCTCACCCGGATTTCTCGCTTCGCGACAAATCCGACCTCTCCCTATGGGAGAGGTGAAACTGTGACCGGCGATGCGTTGTGATTCATTCATCGCGATCTACACCCTGCCGAGAGCGAAACCGCGCGCGATGTAATTGCGGACAAACCAGATCACCAGCGCACCGGGAATGATGGTCAACACGCCGGCAGCCGCCAATAATCCCCAGTCCATTCCGGCGGCGGAGACGGTGCGCGT
>JAQGKJ010000592.1 GCA_028290165.1 Bradyrhizobium sp.
TCGGCTTCTATTTCGACAAGAAAATCGGTCCCGAGAAACGCTCGAACTACGCGCTGCGCGAAACCCTGCTGGCGGCCAAGCACAAGAGCCCGGGCGGCACCACCGCGGTTTCCACCTGCGGCGCCAATCCCGGCATGGTGTCCTGGTTCGTCAAGCAGGCGCTGCTCGACATCGCCCGCGACACCCATACAGAGGTCAACGAGCCGAAGAGCCGCGAAGGCTGGGGCCAGCTCGCCCACAAGCTCGGCGTCAAGGGCATCCATATCGCCGAACGCGACACACAGCGCTCGAAGCGGCCGAAGCCCATGAACCAGTTCGTCAACACCTGGTCGGTGGAAGGTTTTGTGTCCGAAGGCATGCAGCCGGCCGAACTCGGCTGGGGCACCCACGAGAAGTGGATGCCGGATAATGGCCGCACCCACGACTACGGCTGCGGCGCCGCGATCTACCTGCTGCAGCCCGGCGCCAACACCCGCGTTCGCTCATGGTGCCCGACGCCGGGCGCGCAATACGGCTTCCTCGTCACCCACAACGAGTCGATCTCGATCGCGGACTATTTCACCGTGCGCGACGGCGGCAATGTGATCTACCGGCCTACGTGCCACTACGCCTATCACCCCGCCAACGACGCCGTGCTGTCGCTGCACGAGATGTTCGGCGCCACCGGCAAGATGCAGCCGAAATGGCACATTCTGGACGAGAACGAGATCGAGGACGGCATCGACGAACTCGGCGTGCTGCTCTACGGCCATGGCAAGAACGCCTATTGGTACGGCTCGCAGCTCTCGATCGAGGAAACCCGCGCGATCGCGCCCTACCAGAACGCCACCGGCATGCAGGTGTCCTCCGCCGTGCTCGCCGGCATGGTGTGGGCGCTGGAAAATCCGAACGCCGGCATCGTCGAGGCCGACGAACTGGATTTCCGCCGCTGCCTCGAAATCCAGATGCCGTATCTCGGCCCGGTGAAGGGATTTTATACCGACTGGACACCGCTCTCGGATCGCCCCGGATTGTTTCCGGAAGATATCGACGAAAGCGATCCCTGGCAGTTCAGGAACGTGCTGGTGCGGTGAGGGAAGCACCCACTCTCACCGTCTTGCCCGGCCTTGTGCTATCCACGTCCTTCGTTGAGGCCAAGACGTGGATGGCCGGGACAAGCCCGGCCATGACGAGTTTTGGCGATTTTAGGTCAGCGTCGTCTTCACGCTCGCCTCCAAGAGCCAGCCAACGATAAAAAGCAAGGCTGCCGTCCACACATCAGTGGGAGACCGTGTCGGTCAATCAGGGCCGCGACTGTGGAAACTGTGCCTCATATGAATCGCCTAGTCCCGGCTGGCGGTCCAGGTGCCGGAGCACAGATCGCCGTGCCAGGTACCGGAGCCGGAGGCGGCGGAGAGGTGTCCGAGGCCGTTGGCCCGCTTGATTCCACTGCTCATGACCACGCTGATGGCGCCGGTGTCTCCGACCCGCCCCGACGCATTGAACATGCCGCCGGCCGAAGCCACCTGGCCCTTCTCGATGGCAATCGGAATGCTCGCCCCGCTCGGGCAGTTCGGGCGGTTCGACGAGATCTGGACGTTCCAGTGGCCGTCATAGCCCGTCGACGCGAGGGCGGGAGAAATTGACATCACCGCAGCGGTCAGAATGACGCGACCGATGGAAATCGCTTTGCTGAAATTTTTCATGGCACCCTCCAGTGGTTGATGTTCACGTTGTCACACGGCCGGAATGCCGCCGCCGTGACGAACATCACCAAGTTCCAAGCCTGCAATGGTGGTGGAAACGGCTGGCGCGAGCAGAGAATGACGCAGATCACACAGGCTCTTTGCCCCGGGGTCCTGGATGCCCGCTGGAGCCTGTCATCGAACCCGCCAAATGCGCAACCCGGTGGCGGGCACCACGACCGGGCGAGGCGCGCGAAATGTTGGGCTCGTCATTCCGGGGCGATGCGCAGCATCGAACCCGGAATCTCGAGATTCCCCGATGCACAATTGCGCATCTGAGGTTCGCGTCTTCGACGCGCCCCGGAATGACAACTGCTACTTCTTCATATAATCGAACGCCACGCTGCCAAGCCCGAGCGTCAGATCGGCCTTATAATGCAGCGCCGAGACCACCTCGCGCACCGGCAGCTTTGCCACGTCCGCAAGCGCGTGCGGGAACAGGCCGAGCGCCGCGGGGCCGGTCCACGCCTCTTTCAAGGTGATGTCCTCGAGATGGAAGCGCACCAACTCGCAGATCCGCGGGCTGCCGTCGACATGCGGAATGATCTTGAGAATGAAATTCGGCGCCTTCATGCCATTCAGCACGGTGTCATGATCGACCGGGCGGTGCTTGTAGCCCATGGTGCCGGAAGCGCAGAGCACTGAGCCGTAATGCAGCGTTCCCACCAGCACGTCGCTCTCGACCTCGATCTTCGGCGATGCTCGCTTTTTGGGAAACCCCCACAGCTCACGGCCGCCGGCGATCGGCGCATCGTCGTCGAGATACATCGCATGCGTATAGGCGCCGTCCTCGCCGTTGAGGCGGACCGGGATCACCTGCCCGGTTTCGGTGTAATCGCCAAAACCGGTCGAATCGGGCATCCGGATGAATTCGTATTTGACGACGGAGTCCGTGACCTCCAGCGGCTCCGGCACCACGGCGGCAAGCGCTTCCGGATCGGTGCGATAGGTGATGATGAAATATTCCCGGTTGTAGAAGCGATAGGGTCCCGGCGGGAACGATGGGCTGGTCAGCGGCATCGAGTAAGCGGTTCGCCTGATATCGTCGATTTTCATTGTCTGCCTCATCTGCTGCCACGCCTTGGCGGACTATGCGGCAGCTCACGGCAACAATCGAGGCTGTAAAATCGGCAGGATGACTCAAAACATCGCCAGACGTCATTGCCCCGTCACACCGGCCTCATGGTGAGGAGCGCGCCGGGAAATACCGACCTCATCCTGAGGAACTTGCGAAGCAAGCGTCTCGAAGGATGGACACAGCGCCCGGACTCGCGGCCATCCTTCGAGACGCGCGCAAGGGCGCGCTTCTCAGGATGGGGTCGGAGATTTATTCACAGGCTTTCAGGATGGGATCGCCCGACGAGGCGTCTACTTTTGCTGGATCGGCGCCGCCGTCTTTTCGGCCGGAGCAGACGGCAGCGCCGGGGTGGCGCCTGCCTTTTGCGCCTCGGCATCGGGACGGGCAGGTTGCGGTGGAATCTCGCTTGGCCGCGCGCCAGTCGTCGCTGGCTCAGTGGGCGCAGATGGTTTGGTTTCCGCGCCTGGTGTCGACTGCAACGGTTGCGTCGCCTGGGCCATCTCCTGCGGATGGCGCTCTGCGAGCTGGACCAGCGAAAGACCGGATAGGGCAACCCCCGCCACGACCAATGCGCCTGCGAGGAGCATCTCCATCCTGTAAGCGCGCTTGCTGTCGTCCGGGTTCATGATTGTCCGCCTTGGTTCGGGACATCAACGGGCGCGGGAACACATAGTTCCCGGGGCCCTACAGCTCCAGCAGGCCTGCATCGCCATCTTCCGCGGCGAACGCCAATAGCGTGCCCTTGGCGTTCCAGGCCAGCGCCGAGACCGGCGCGGGGCCGTTCCGGCGCACCAGGATTTCGGCGCCGTCGCTCAGCCGCACCATCAAAATGGTGCCGTCGCTGTAGCCGGTGGCGAGGATATCCTGCTTCGGATGGCAGGCGACCATGGCGACACGCGCCTGCATGGGCGCCAGCATTGCGGGCTCCTTGCCCATCGGGCCGTCCTTGCTGCCAAACGGCCACATGATGACGGCGTCGGCGCCCGAGGTTGCCAGCGCCTTGCCGCCGACACTCCACGACGTCGACCGGACGCGGCTAGGATAGCCGGTCATGCGCATGTGCCGGCTATCGGCGAGCCGCCAGCCATGCAGCGCCGGCTCGTGCATCGCGGTCACCAGAAACTTGTTGTCCGGGCTGAAGGTGACGGAAAGATGCGAGCCCGCCCATTCCAGGACTTCGGGCTTCGCCGCCATATTGGGAAACCACAAGGTCACGCCGTTATAATGCGCGACCGCAACGCGAAGGCCCTTTGGCGCAAACGCCAGCCCGCCGACGGTCGAGGGCGCCTCGAGCGATTTTTCCTCGCCCTTGCCGCTGCGGACAAAGGCGGTCTTGCCGGCCGACCACGCGAAGGCGCCATCGGGATGCAGCGCGACGTTGTCGATCCAGCGCCGTTTCGGGTCGGTCGCAAGCAACGTGACCTCGCCTTGCGCGTCGAGCGCCACCAGCCTGCCGTCATCGCCACCCATGACGAGGCGCTCGCCGTCCGCTGTCGCGCACAAAATGCCGCCGCTGTGGACGGGAGCCTGCGAAATTTCGCCTTCGGTGCTCACCAGGAAGACATTTTCCTCGGCGCCGACGAAGGCCGCGTGCTCGCCGAGAAAATGCACGGAGGTAACGGGCACGCCGATCTTGACCGGCCGCACCAGGTCGGTGACTGAGGCGATGGAGGCTGGATTGTCGCCCGGATCGAACTGGCTCATCACGTCGTGATACAGCGCTCAAAACCGTCGCGGATCATCTGCTCGGGCAGTTCGCGGCCGATGAAGACGAGACGGCTTTCGCGCGGCTCGCCGTCCTTCCAGCGGCGCTGGTGATCGCCCTCCAGCATCATGTGCACGCCCTGAAAGACATAGCGGTCGTCGTCGTCTGTGAAGGCTAAAATGCCCTTCGAGCGCAGGATCTTCTGGCCCTCGCTTGCGACGAGGTCTTGCAGCCAGGGCATGAACTTGGTGGCATCGAGCGGCTGGTCCGATCGCAGCGACAGCGATTGCATGTCCTCGTCATGGTAATGCTTCAAGCCGCCATGGCTGTGGCCGTGATCGTGGTCATGATCATGGCCGTTGTGATGATCGTGATCGTGATCATCGCCGCCGTCGAGAAATTCCGGTTCGAGCTCGAGGATGCGGTCGAGATCAAAGGCGCCGCGCTCCAGTACGTCCGACAGCGCGACCTGGCAGCGCTCGGTGCGGTGCAGTTTTGCGTA
>JAQGKJ010000369.1 GCA_028290165.1 Bradyrhizobium sp.
GGCGAGCGGCGGAACGGGTAGTGCATCTCAGCGCCGGTTGACCGCAACCACGCGCCAGCCGTTTTCAAGGCGGTCGATCCGGGTCAGCGACAGCGGATCGATGACGAAACGCAGCGCGGCGTCGGGCGACAGATCGAGCGCGATGGCGAGCGCAGCGCGGATGGTGCCGGAATGCACGACCAGCACGGCATCGCCCGCAAGCAACGACGCGAGGCCATCGACCGTGCGGCCGATCTGGTCGACAAAGCTTTCACCGCCGGGCGGACGATTGCTGGCGGGAAATTTCCAGAACTGCCGGTAGGCATCGCCGAGTTCGGCAACGAGATCGTTGTGACGCGCTCCGGTCCACGCCCCGAAATCCTGCTCGCGAAACGCCGCTTGCCTGACCGGATTGAGCCCGAGCGCAAGCGCGGTTTCGAAAGTTCGCCGCGCCGGACTGCAAACCGCAACGGCATCGGCCGGCAATTTCGCCTGGAGCGCGGCAAAGGCTGCGGCGTCGCTGAGGTCGGCCGGCGCCTCCGGACCATGAATGACGCCGCGCGGTCCATCGACCGGCGCGTGTCGGATCAGCCAAAGATTTGTTTCAGCACCCATCTCAGACTACGCCAGCTGCGCGGCGAGCAGCACGAGAACAGCGGTTTCGCCGACCTGCTCGGCGCCGCCGAGCACGTCGCCGGTCTGGCCGCCGATCTGCCGCTGCGCCAGCCACGCCATGCCGATCACGCACGCCGACACCGCCAACGCCGCGCACAGCGCTTCGATCCACGGCAGCGAAAGCAGGGCGATCCCGAACGCAAATCCGCCCGCGATGGCCGCGGTCAGCGAATCCGGCCTGCCGGCGTTGGCGGCAAGGCCGTCCTTGCGCGCATAGGGCAGGCTCATCGACATGAAAGGCAGCACGCCGCGCGCCAGCGCATGCGCCGCGATCAGGCTTTGCACCACATAGGCATCCGGCAACGCGGCCAGCGCCGAAAGTTTGGCAACAAAGCTCACCATCAGGATCAGTGCCCCATAGGTGCCGAGCCGGCTGTCGCGCATGATCTCGAGCTTCGCCGCGGGATCACGGCCGCCGCCGAATCCGTCGGCGACATCGGCAAGGCCATCCTCGTGCAGCGCGCCGGTCAGGATTGCGCTGGCACCGAGCGCAAGGGCGGCCGCCGCGAGGTCGGGCAGGCCGGACGCGCGCATGGCGAGACAGAGCAAGCCGACCGCGCCGCCGATTCCGGCGCCGACGATTGGAAAAACCCGATGGGCGCGGACGAAATTTGGCGGCATGGCGCCTTCCGGATGCGGCATCGGCAGGCGCGTGAGGAAGGCGACCGCGGTTCTGAGATCGTCGAGCCAGTCATTCATGGTAGAGAACCCGGGAAGAAATCGTTGGTTCGCGGCACACTCGACAAGGGAATCGCATGCAGTTCGACAGTCTAGACGATATCCGCAGCTTCTGTCGCGACCTGCCCGCCGGCGACGCGCGCGCAGCCGACGCCGCAGCGCTCCGGCAGCAAACCTTGACCAAACCGCCGGGAAGCCTTGGCCGGCTCGAAGAACTCGCGATCTGGCTGGCGCGCTGGCAGGGCCGCCACATGCCGCAGCTCAATCGCGTCACCATTGCGGTGTTCGCCGGCAATCATGGCGTGGCCGGGCGTGGCGTGTCGGCGTATCCGCCCGCAGTCACCGAACAGATGGTGGCGAATTTTGCCACCGGCGGTGCTGCGATCAACCAGATCGCCAAGCTTGCCGGCGCCGAGTTGCGGGTGGTGCCGATCGAACTCGAACGTCCCACCCGCGATTTCACCGTCGCGGCGGCGATGGGCATCGACGAATTTTTGAGCGCGCTCGACATTGGCTATCAAACCGTGCCGGCGGATGGCGATCTGCTCGCGGTCGGCGAGATGGGCATCGCCAATACCACGACGGCGGCGACGCTGTGCGCGGCACTGCTGGGCGGCGGGGCTTGGCAATGGGCCGGCCGCGGCACTGGCATCGATGAAGCGGGGCTGACGCGCAAGCGCGCGGCAATCGATGCGGCGCTGGAGTTTCATCGCGCCATATCCGGCGACCCGCTCGGTGTCGCGGCGGCAATGGGCGGCCGCGAACTTGCTGCCATCGCCGGCGCGATCCTCGCGGCGCGCTCCCACAAGATTCCGGTGCTGCTCGACGGTTTTGTTGCGACCGCGGCCACCCTGCCGCTGACGCGTCTCGATGCGGGTATCCTCGATCACTGCCGCGCCGGGCACGTCTCCGCCGAATCCGGCCACCGCGCTTTGCTGCGCGCGCTTGGCCTCGCGCCGCTGCTCGATCTCGACATGCGGCTCGGCGAAGCCTCCGGCGCCGGCGTCGCCATCGCCTTGCTGCGCGCGGCGCTGGCCTGCCATTGCGGGATGGCGACATTCACCGAGGCCGGCGTCTCCGGCGCGGACAAATGACAAAACCTTGCCTCACGGGCCGCGGCTGATTATTTCATTCGCAGTTGAAACAAGGAGCCGCTCTTGATGCGAACGGCAGTCATGAAAAATATCCTGCTCGCCGCGCTGCTGTGCGTGCTGACGATGCCGCCGGCGCAGGCCGAGGTTCGCATCCTTTCCAGCCCGGGCGGCCAGGTCGGGGTGTTCCTCGATCTGTTCGAGCGCATGC
>JAQGKJ010000396.1 GCA_028290165.1 Bradyrhizobium sp.
GGATCGACGCCGCCGCCCAGTTGATCCAGGGACTGTCGAAATCGGTGCGCGAAGCGGCAAAACTCTGGGTGCCGCGCACCTCGACCATCGCAAAGCCGTTCCGCTGCAAATGGGCCCTGATCGCATCGATGGCTTTTTCGATTCCGGTGCCGACGACGAAGCGCAACTGCAACACCGCTTGCGCGCGGCCCGGAATCGCGTTGGCCGGTTTTTCGATATTACCCGATGACATTGCCAGCACTTCGAGCGTATTCCATGCATTATGCCGTTCGGCGGCCGACAGGCCCTCCTCGCCCCAGTTTTCGGCAAGCGCCGGTTCATCGGCCGTCGGCTCGATCTTGACGTCGGCAAGTGTAGCGCGGATCTGGTTCGACAGCCGCGGCGGCTTCAATTCGTCGAGCCGCAGCCGTCCGTTGCCGTCGACCAAAGTGGCGATCGCGCTGGCGAGGATGGTGGCGGGGTTGGCCAGCACCCCGCCCCAGTTGCCGGAATGATGCGAGCCGTCGCGCAGATTGACATCGAGGTGAATCCTCAAACCGCCACGGCAGCCGAGAAATATCGTCGGCCGGTCCGCGGCAAGCCGGGGCCCGTCGGAGGCCAGAAACAGATCGGCTTTGAGTTCCTCGCGCAGCGCTTCGCAGACCTGGCGAAGGTCCGGCGAGCCGATCTCTTCGCCCATCTCGACGATGAACTTGGCATTGAAGCCGAGCCGGCCGCCGCGCGCCGCGCGCACGGCACGGAGTGCGGCCAGATTGATGCTGTGTTGCCCCTTGTTGTCGGCGGTGCCTCGGCCATAGACCCGATTGCCTGCGGTCGTCGTCCGCCACGGATCGAGATGATCCCGCCATTCTCCCGCCATGCCGTCGACGACGTCGCCGTGGCCGTAGATCAGAACCGTCGGGACCGAAGCGCTCTCGCGATAGTCCGCGAGCAGATAAGGGCTTTTTCCGGTCGGCGATTCGATCAATCGGGTCGAGAAATCCAGTTGCGAGAATGCCGGCTTTAGTTCGTCCTCGAGATAGGCACGCAAGCTAGCGCCCCGCTCCGGGTTCTGGCTCTCGGTGGGGTATGCGACCCTGCGGTCGAGTTCGGCAACGAATTCGCCGGAATGAAGGGATTGCCGCGCCCGGGCGATGGCATCGTCTCTGCCTTGAATCGAGGGCGCGATCATGCCGCACGCCCCCTTCGCATCGCGATCGAGTAGCGCGGGCAGATTTCCTCCGCAAACCGCGTCATCATCTGCTGACGGACCGCGAGCGGCGTGCCCGGTGTTGCGCAGGACACCATGAAGTAGTTGAAGCCGAGCCCCATCAACGCATCGATACGCCTGCAGATCGTCTCGGCACTGCCGATCAAATTCGAATCGTGGAACGGCCCGAGTTCCGCCGGATCCGTCAACTTGCGCAAATTGGCGAACATCCGGCTGAAATCGGCATATTCCGGAATCCCCGTCCACGGGTCGGCATCGGCCTCATAGTGGTCGGCCTGCAGGGCGAAATAACCGGGGAAATAGCGGCGGCCCAGATCGCGTGCTTCTTCGTCGGTGTCGGCGATGAACATCTTGACCGAGATCGGAAGAATCGCGCCGTTCGCCCTGACGCCGGCGTGCGCGCGCCAGCGATCCAGAATTTTCACCAGCAAGCCATCGGGGAAAGTCGAAAGGCAGATCGGAGGAATGCCGAGGTCCCCCATCACTTCGGCGCTGGCCGGGCTTCCGATCGCGCCGTAGAAGCGAACCGCTTTGTCGACGGGATCCGGTCGGATGCGAATCGGCCGCTCGATGTTCCAGAACCTGCCGCGATGCGAGAACGGCTTGCCCGCCAGACCCTGTTCGACGATCTTGAACACTTCGGAGAAGCGCGCGCGGCCTTCGTTCATATCGATATTGTAGGCATCATATTCCATCTTCGCGGTGCCGCGCCCGATGCCGAGGTGCAACGTGCCTCTCGTCAGCATGTTGAGCATGGCGATTTCCTCGGTCAGCCGCAGCGGGTGATACCAGGGCAGCACCAGCACCGAAGTCCCCAGCGACAGGTCGGGGAATTTGGCGGCGATATGCGCCATCATCAGCAACGGGCTTGGGGTCGGATAATAATCGCTGAAATGATGCTCGAGCAGCCACGCCGCGTCGTAGCCGAGCTTGTGACCCAATTCGCAATCCGAGATCAGATCGCGATAGAGCTGATGATCGGGAACGCCCGCCACGTCCGCGGCCGCCGCCTGAAAGCCGAACGATATGTCTTGCATGGAATGCTCTCCGCCAGAGCCTGATCCTAGAGACCTGGGATCGGGACGCAACAGGGTACAAATTTCGTCTGGCGAAACGCCGGGCGGAATGCAACAATTTCGACCAACAGCCCGACGTTCACGGGCGAATGACAAGGAGGGCTCCGCGGCGTCCTCAAGGCCTTATCAATCATGAAAAAACAAATCCGGCTCAACGCCTTTGCGATGAACTGCGTCGCGCATCAGTCGCCGGGGCTGTGGACCCATCCGCGCGACCGCACGGCCGACTATCATCGGCTGCCGTACTGGACCGATTTGGCAAAAGCGCTGGAGCGCGGCCGGTTCGACGGGCTGTTTCTGGCCGATGTGCTCGGCGTCTACGATGTCTTCGGCGGCAGTCCGGACGCGGCATTGCGCAACGCCACGCAGACGCCTTGCAACGATCCGCTGCTCCTGATCCCGGCGATGGCGGCGGTCACCGAACATCTCGGTTTTGGCGTGACCTCCAACCTGTCCTACGAGCCGCCCTATCCGTTCGCGCGGCGGATGTCGACGCTCGACCATCTCACCGAGGGACGGATCGGCTGGAACGTTGTGACCGGCTATCTCGACAGCGCCGCCCGCGCGGCAGGCAAGGACAAGCAGACCGCGCATGACGATCGTTACGAGGTCGCCGACGAATATATGCAAGTGGTCTACAAGCTCTGGGAAGGCAGCTGGGAGGACGACGCGGTGCTGCGCGATCGCGCGCGAGGCATTTTCACCGATCCCGCCAAGGTTCATCGCGTCAAGCACCAGGGCAACAATTATCGCCTCGACGCCATTCATCTGAGCGAGCCGTCGCCGCAACGCACGCCGGTGCTCTATCAGGCCGGCACCTCGCCGCGCGGCCGGCAGTTTGCCGCCGAGCATGCCGAATGCGTGTTCATGTCGGGACCGTCGGCGAAAATCATCGCGCCGCGCGTTGCGGCCATTCGTGAACTCGCCGCGAAAGCCGGCCGCAACCCGGCTGAAATCCTGATGTTCAGCATGTTCACCATCATTCTGGGACGAACCGAAGCCGAGGCCAAAGCCAAATATGCCGACTATCGCAGCCGCATCAATCCAGAGGGCGCGCTGGCCCTGATGTCGGGCTGGACCGGCGTCGATTTCTCCACCTACGATCTCGACCAACAGGTTCGCCACGTCCAGAACGACGCCGGCCGCAGTGCGATGGACAACATCACCCGCGCCGATCCGGACCGGGTTTGGACCGTGCGCGAGGTCGCCCAGCACGTCGGCATCGGCGGCGCCGGGCCGGTGGCGGTCGGCACGCCGGAAAAGGTCGCCGACCAGATCGAGGCGTGGTTCGAGCAGACCGACGTCGATGGCTTGAATGTTCCGTTCGCGGTCTCGCCCGGCGATTTCGAGGATATTACCGACATGCTGGTGCCGGAACTGGTGCGGCGCGGTCGCTACAAGGACGCCTACGAAAAAGGAACGCTGCGCGAAAAACTGTTCGGCCAGGGCCGCGCGCGGCTCACCGCGCCGCATCCCGCCGTTCAGTATCGGCCGCGCAGGGCGGCGGAGTAGTGCCGAGATAACGGTCA